>JBKJMK010000177.1:0-2856 GCA_046596005.1 Usitatibacteraceae bacterium
ATGCGCCACCCAGCGCGAGTGCGTAACCAACAACCATCGCCGCGATGCCTTGTGCGATCGGCACTTTGAACGATACACCGAATGCGCCGTAGCCAATGATGGAGCCACCGATGAACCCGGCAACCGCCGGTATCGCCGCCAGAATCATGGCGTACGACGTGTACAGCGTTTTCGTGTCGGTAGTCTCGGTCTCGATCACGGCCCATTCCTGCCTGGGTTGCAGCAGGATGTTTTTGACGCGGTCGACCAGGTTCATGGCGGCACTCCTAATGGATTAAGTGCGAAACGATAGCTTGATTGGCTCGTTGCGTCCAGTCCACATTCGGGGGATTGGCTTTCAGAGCAACACCAGATTGTCGCGGTGGATTAATTCCGGCTCTGCGATGTAACCGAGCAATTCTTCAATCGCCGTCGTTGGTCGACGCATGATTTTTTGCGCTTCAGTCGATGAATAGTTCACCAGACCGCGTGCGATCTCGTGCCCGACGGTATTCATGCAACTCACCACTTCGCCACGCACAAAATTGCCACTTACCGCGGTGACGCCAATGGGTAACAGACTTTTGCCGCCCTGCTCAAGCGCGCGCGCTGCACCCGCATCGAGGGTCACAGCGCCACTGGTTTTGAGGTGGCCGGCTAGCCAGGTTTTCTTTGCCTGCAAACTTAATGTGTCAGCGGTGAGGCGCGTGCCGATGGCTTCAAAGTCGTGCAGTCGCAGCAAAACATTGGCTTCGCGCCCATGCGCAATGATGGTGGTGGCACCGGAAAGCGCGGCTTTTTTGGCGGCCTGCACTTTGGTCAACATGCCGCCACGTCCCAGCGATGAACCGGCACCACCGGCCATGGCTTCCAGTTGAGGATCACCTGCCTTGGCCTCACTGATGAGCGTTGCCGACGAATCCTTGCGCGGGTCAGCGTTGAACAACCCCTGCTGGTCGGTGAGGATGATGAGCGTGTCCGCGTCGATGGCATTGCAGACAAGGGCAGCCAGCGTATCGTTGTCGCCGAATTTGATCTCGTCAGTGACGACAGTATCGTTTTCGTTGATCACCGGGATGACGTTGAGCTGAAGTAATGTGGTCAGGGTGGAGCGCGCATTCAGGTAGCGCGTGCGATCGGCGAGATCATCATGGGTAAGTAGAATCTGCGCGGTTTCGAGGCCGTGTATCCGAAACGAGGACTCATACACCTGCACCAGGCCCATCTGCCCGACGGCGGCTGCCGCCTGCAACTGGTTCACCTCGTGCGGACGGGTTTTCCAGCCGAGTCGTTTCATGCCCTCGGCGATGGCACCGCTGGAGACAAGCAGGACATCGACCCCACGTTTGCGGAGCGCAGCAATTTGCGCAACCCAATCCTTGATGAGCGCGTGGTCAACACCGGCACCGTGATTGGTGATGAGCGTGGAACCGATCTTGACAACGATGCGTTTGGCTTGATGCGCCATCAGCTGGCGTCACAATTTGAAACACCAGTACTGGCAATGCCTGCAGGCACAAAATGGCTGAAGAGGCGCGCCGCTACTGGAGTTTGCATACTTCGACCTATGGCGCGTCGGTGGGTGCTGTTGCTACCTTCGGGCGCACCGCGTCGAGATGATCCATGATCGCAAATGTCAACTCTTTGCAGCCATCGGTTTTCATCGCAGAAATAGTGAAATGCGGACCCTTCCATTTCAAGCCTTTGATGATTGCCTTCACGCGCTTTTCGGCGTCCAAAGGTTCGACCAGATCAACTTTGTTCAGCACCAGCCAGCGGGGTTTATCGAACAGTGCCGGATCGTATTTCTTCAGCTCATTGATAATCGCTTTGGCCTCCTTGACAGGGTCAGTCTCGGGATCGAATGGTGCAATGTCAACCAGGTGCAATAGTAAATGCGTGCGTTGCAAATGCTTCAGAAATTGATGTCCAAGCCCCGCGCCTTCTGCGGCACCCTCGATCAAACCTGGCACGTCGGCGATCACAAAGCTGCGGTTATCACTGACGCGCACGACGCCAAGATTCGGGTGCAGTGTGGTGAATGGATAGTCAGCCACCTTTGGACGTGCCGCGGAGACCGCGCGGATGAACGTCGATTTGCCGGCGTTGGGCATGCCCAGCAGTCCCACGTCGGCGAGCACTTTTAGTTCGAAATAAAGTTCCTTGGCCTCGCCTTCGCCACCCGGCGTGAACTGCCGCGGTGCGCGGTTGGTTGAAGACTTGAAATGCAAATTGCCAAGTCCGCCATTGCCGCCTTTTGCGACTTCGGCGCGTTGGCCGTCATGGGTGAGGTCGGCAACGATCTGCTCGGTCGTCAAATCCTTGATGACGGTACCGACCGGTACGCGCAACGTCACGTCATCGGCGCCACGGCCGGTGCAGCCTGCGCCGCGGCCCTGTTCGCCGTCTTTGGCGCGAAAAATCCGTGTGAACCGATAATCAACGAGTGTATTGATGTCTTTGTCGGCCACCACATAAATGCTGCCGCCGCGTCCGCCATCGCCGCCGTCGGGCCCGCCTTTGGCGATATATTTTTCACGCCGCATCGATGCCGAGCCGCGTCCGCCATCACCGGCGTGGATTTCAATACGAGCTTCGTCGATAAATTTCATTTGAACAGTTTAACTTGTCGGCCAGGCGACGCGTACGCCAAGTGCAATAAAAACGATGCCCGCAAAAATATTCAGGCGATTGGCGATGGCAGGATTTGAGCGAAGCCGGTCCCCGATGGAACCTGAAAAAAATGCAATCGCACCGAAGATCAAGACCGTCTGCAACATGAACAAGACACCCAGCGACACCATTTGAAGCTCGACATGGCCGGCGTTGACATTGATAAATTGCGGCAGGAAAGAAAGAAAAAATAGCGTTACTTTT
>JBKJMK010000185.1:0-11644 GCA_046596005.1 Usitatibacteraceae bacterium
ATCTGCAATTCGCGTAGCGAAGCGTTACACGAAACAGAGCTGCAACGCTGTGACGCCCTGCACCTACAAAGCGCAGCGTGAGGGGAAGCAATGGCGTATCGCGGTCAAATTGACGAAACGAGATTCTCCGCGCGGTGACGCCTATCCTTACGCTGGCGGCGATATGTTCTTGTTTTTTGATTCGCGCGGCTACCTGCTCCGACGCCTTGGCGGAGACTGAGCGGCGTTGTGCGTAGTGGGAACTTAATAACCCCGTCGTTCCAGCGCAGGCTGGAACCCAGTCCGTCCAAATGCTTATAAATACGATGGACTGGATTCCAGCCTGCGTTGGAATGACGAATTTTTGAGGTTAATAGAAGCTCCCTGGTGAATAAACACAAGCATTGGCGCGGCGCTCAGGCTATTTACGCTTGTAACCCCGCGTCAATGCTAGGGATTTGTCATCTTTTGCGAGTTTGAGTTTCGCTATTGGTGAAAGTAACCGGGCTTTTCTCCACGCGCCAATTTCTTCAATTTAGCCTCCGCCCGCGATGCACTGGCACGATCCGGAAACTCTTTCACCGCAACAACCCGCGCCGGCGGATTGGCGCGGGTATAGCGCGCCCCAATGCCAAATACGTGTTCCGCAAATCGCCGTTCAAGATCGGTGGTGATACCCGTGTAGTAAGTGCCGTTCTCGCATTCGAGCAAGTACAGCACCCAAGGCGAAGAGCGGAGCGCTGCAGCGCGGGAAATATTTCTTGATTTCACGACGCGTATTGTCGCCCAAGTCACTTCAGCAAACCAATCAAATGCGCGCTACAATTTTCGGCATGAATCCATCTGTTGCCGGACTTGCTAAATCCTCTGTCGTCACGTTGCGCGAAATCACCAAGGACAGCGTACGCGATTTCTGTCGCATGGATGTCGGACCGGGACAGGATGGACTGGTGGCACCCAATGCAACTTCCATCGCGCAGGCGTATTTTCACAAAGAAGCGTGGTTTCGGGGAATCTACGCTGACGAGACACCGGTGGGGTTTGCGATGCTGGAAGACTGGTCGCAAGTGAAGGGCGTTACCGCCGCGCTTTACGAAGGTGAGACCTACGTTTCGCTGTGGCGATTCATGATTGATGCGCGATATCAGAAAACCGGTTTCGGCGCGCAGGCAATGTATCTGCTTATCGATTACGCGACAAGTCGCCCGGGCGCAAAGAACATGCTGCTGTCGTTTGTGCCCAAGGAAGGCAATCCCGAAAACTTTTATAAACGTTTCGGCTTCAGCCGAACCGGTGGGGAAGATTGCGGTGAGCTCATCATGAAGCTTCCTTTGGGCCCAACATTTTAATATCCCCCATGATCGCAGCCGACCATCCACAAAACTACAGCCGCCGCTTCACGTTTGATAACCTCGATATCCGCGGCCAGGTAGTGCGCCTCACGGATGTTTGGCGCGACATGCATGATGCTCGTTATTACCGCCCCAATATTCGCCAGTTTCTCGGTGAACTCGCTTGCGTATCGGTGCTCATCGGCGCGGGGTTAAAGCGCCCCGGTCGTGCTGCCTTGCAAATTCAACGCAAGCGCAGTGCAAGCAGCGCTGGCGCAGAAACATTCTCCGGGCCATTGGCCGTGCTCGATTGTACCGAGGCACTTGCGCTGCGCGGCATGGCCGCCTTCACTGAAAATACGGCCACCGCAGTGGCATTAAAAGGCAGTGCCGCCACATTTTCAGATTGGGTTGAAGACTGCACGCTCGCGATGACGCTCACCTACACCGGCACCAAGCAGGTCTATCAAAGCATCGTGCCGGTTTCGGGGCTGTCAGTCGCAGAGTGTTTTGAACACTACTTCGATTTATCCGAACAGTTGCCCACGCATCTATGGCTGGCCGCAAACGAAACCGGCGCTGGCGCATTGCTGCTGCAAAAGTTGCCGAAGGCGGACCAGAAAGATGCCGACGGCTGGGCGCGCATGGAGCAGCTCGCCGCCAGCGTGAGCGATCAGGAATTGACGACGCTGCCCGCTGAGCAATTACTGGCGCGGCTATTCAACGAGGAAGACTTGCGCCTGTATGAGGCGAAGCCGGTCAGCTATGCGTGCAAACGCGATGAGCAAAAAGTCGAAGCCATGCTGCGCTCACTTGGACGCGCGGAAGTGGAAGCCACCCTCGCGGAGCTTGGCGTTGTTGAAGTAAAAGATGATATTTGCAATCAGGTTTACCGCTTTGATGCGGAGGCAGTGAAGCGATTGTTTGGCTGAATAACTTGTTACGAGATAACTTGCCTACCGACGGTGATGCCCGTGATTCTGGTAATAACCGCCATAGCCCCTGAAACCACGCGAGAGTCCGATCGAGAGGCCGAGCAACGGCAGATATGGCGCGCCGTAGTAGCCGTAGTAAGACGGATAGTACGAAGGCCCCGGCGCGTAGTAACTCGGGGCAACGTAGACCCGTTCCACATAGCGTGGCTCCATCGAAATGGTTTCCGTATAGCCGCGATCACGATCCGCGTCCCAGCCTTCGTTGGTTCTCGCGATTCGGTAAGGCCGATCACGATCCGCATCCCAACGCTCCTCGTAAACTGACTCTGCGTTCGCCACAGAAGGCGCTGTCGATGGCCGGTTCGCCGGGCGCGTTGCGACGCCAGGCGTGATTTGAATGCTCACCGTCGGCCCCGGATCTTCTGACAACTGCGTCGTGTACTGCTTGCCCGCGTATTCATAAACGACTTTGTAACCGATGGTGCGTGTCTCGAAATTTGTCACGCTGCGGCACGCATCACGCGGGCCTGCGTCCGGGGCGCATTGCTTTTGCCGTACCCCTGCTTCGCGCGTCACCGGCGTGCTGGAAATCACTTTCCCTACCTCTTGGGCCGCCGCAATCCCGGACATAAAAACCAAGCCAGAAACTAGCAGATACTGTTTCATATTTATCACCCCGTATTTCAAGTTTCTGCCGAAAGGGGCAGCATTGAATAGATAGACATTACTCCTTTTAAAGGGTTCAAGCTTGACGAGCTGCCTGAATGCAGCCAGTCAGCCAAGGCCAATCCACGCTGGGGGAAATTTACCATGCGGTCTGGGCGTGATTATGTTTAATAATAGTGGGGCCATCAGGTTTCGCATTTATCCGATTGCACCCTTTTATATTTCGATGCCGAGACGCCCATGACCTCCGTCCCCGCTACACCATTAACCAACGCAGAAATATCCCACCTCGAAACTCTGCTCGGGTCTTCTGCGTTTAAAAAGCAAGCAATGGGCCTGGATGAAATTCAAGGTTTTTTTTGCGCAGTCATCAGCGGGCCGGAGCCGGTTAAAGCCGAGAAATGTCTGCCCGCTGTCCTCGGAAACCCTGAATATGAAAGTGCCGGGCAGGAAGCTGCCGTAAAAGAGTTGCTGTTGCGTTTCCATGGTGAAATCGTTGCCGATCTGGTTGCGGGTGAATCGCTCGGGTTGGTGTTGAATCTTGCCGATCCGTCCAATGCGGCCACCGACGGCGATTACGACTACGGCGCATGGTGCCAGGCATATCTGGATGGCGTGGAGTTTTCCACCATATCGTGGACGGATGCCGGCGACGAAAACGAAATCAATGAGCTTTTATTTCCCATCAGCCTTCTCGCGGGCGAGATCGACCCGAAGGCACTGAAACAGATCAAACCGCGCGAGATGACCGAATTGCTCAAGGAGTGTCGCGAGGATTTACCGATGCTCGCCATTGATATTTACAATTACTTCCAGTCATTGCGTGACCGGCCGAAAGTGACGACAAAGAACCCTGGTTCCGTTGCCGCGCAGGTCACGCCGGTGACGAAGAAATTGCATTGAGTTGTCCGGGAACTCGATGATATTAGAACCCCGCGCCCAGCGTGTCGTTTCAGCCATTTTTGACATGCAGACCGCGCCAACGCTAGTGTTTCAATATTTTTCGACTCTTGCATGTAGTTAAACACGTCGCAATATGCCCGTCTTGTGGATGCAGCATAATTAATTGCGGCAAAAATAAATCGACAAAAGCAATTCCGCCGCAAACCCCGCATGAACCGCGTCACATCACAGGAGATAGCCATGTTCAATTGCATCAGATTTCTGGCGGCAATGCTGCTCGCAATCGCGTTGCCCGCTGCCGCGCAAAACGCCATCTGCTACAACTGTCCGCCGGAGTGGGCCGACTGGGGTACACAGTTGAAGCTCATCAAGGAAAAAACCGGCATCACCGTACCGCAGGACAACAAGAACTCCGGCCAATCGCTCTCGCAGTTGGTGGCCGAGAAAGCCAATCCGGTTGCTGACGTAACGTATCTTGGCGTGACCTTTGGCATTCAAGCCAAGAAAGAAGGCGTCGTTACCGGCTACAAACCTGCCAACTGGGCCGACATTCCGGATGGATTGAAGGATGCCGATGGTGCCTGGTTCACCATACACTCGGGCACGCTGGGCTTTATGGTGAACGTCGATGCGCTCAAGGGAAAACCGGTACCGAAATCCTGGGCCGATCTGCTTAAACCAGAATACAAAGGCCTGATTGGCTATCTCGATCCGCCAAGCGCATTTGTCGGGTATGTCGGGGCGGTGGCGGTGAATCAGGCCATGGGCGGCAACATGAACGACTTCAGCCCTGCCATCAAATACTTCACGCAATTGCAAAAGAACGAGCCCATCGTGCCAAAGCAAACCTCGTATGCGCGCGTGCTCTCGGGTGAGATCCCAATACTGCTCGATTACGATTTCAACGCCTATCGCGCCAAGTACAAAGACAAAGCCAACGTCGCGTTCGTGATCCCCGCTGAAGGCACGGTCGTGGTGCCGTACGTGATGAGCCTGGTGAACAAAGGTCCGAACGCAGCGAACGGCAAAAAGGTGCTCGATTTTGTGATGTCCGACGAAGGCCAGGCGGTATGGGCAAATGCTTATCTGCGACCGGTGCGTGCAAGCGCTGTGTCGAAAGAAGCGGCGGCGCGCTTCCTGCCGGCTGCAGAATATGCGCGCGCAAAAACAATCGATTACGCCAAAATGGCAGAAGTGCAGAAGGGATTTTCGGATCGCTATTTGAAAGAGGTGAAGTAGCGGCTGCACGCTCTGCTCACGAAGATGGCGATTTCCAAAACTTCTGTTGTCCCGGCCTGCGCCGGGACAACAGAAACCTTCGGTCGGTGCTTGTTTGTATAGTCCCGTACACTGTCACTGACAACCATTTTAACCATCGATGAAACCCGCTCACCGCGAATCCCTTCGCCACATCGCGCTGATTCTCCCTGCGCTCATCATCTTCTCCGCCTTTTGGCTACTGCCGATGGCGCGACTGCTTGAGGTCGGTGCCAGCGGTGAAATGGGCATTTCCGCTTATTGGGCCGTGGTCACAGATCCGCGCTATTTCAGCAGCCTCGTCTCAACCGTCGTACTCTCGGCATCCGTCACACTGGCCACCATCGTTATCGCCGGCATCAGCGGAATGTTTTTACAGAGGAACCGCTTTTTTGGCCGCCGCTTTTTACTCGCCACACTTACCTTTCCACTGGCGTTTCCCGGTGTGGTGGTGGGCTTCATGGTCATCCTGCTGGTGGGGCGGCAGGGCTTGGTCGGAAGCATAACGGAATGGTTGTTCGGGGAAAAACTCGTGTTGGCCTATTCCATGGCCGGCCTGTTTCTGGGCTATCTGTACTTCTCCATTCCGCGCGTCATCCTCACCATTATGGCGGCCGCAGAAAAACTCGATAGTGCGTTAGAAGAGGCGGCACGTTCACTAGGTGCCTCACCATGGCAGGTGATCCGCGATGTAATGATTCCCGGCTTGAAACCCGCATTGATTTCTTCCGGAGCCATCTGCTTTGCCACCAGCATGGGCGCTTTTGGAACTGCCTTCACCTTGGCCACCAAGATCAACGTGCTGCCGATCACCATCTACAGTGAGTTCACAAACTACGCCAATTTTTCCCTCGCCGCCGCGCTGTCGATCGTGCTTGGGCTGATCACATGGCTGGCGCTGGCGCTGGCGCGGTCGATGGCGGGCTCGACCGTTGCGGCGGCGGCCTAAGCCGCCTGGCAAGATGCGCTTCAAAAATGAAACGTACTAAACGCTTCTACCTCCAGCTCGCGTTCACCGTTTCTGTTTGCGCCTTTCTGCTCGTACCAGTGGTGCTGTCAATCATGGCTGGGGTGACAGAAAATTTCTTCGTCGGCATCAAGAGCGGGCTAACCCTGCGCTGGGTGGTGGAAGTCTGGTCTTTGTACAACAAAACAATATTTCTTTCTATCGGCATCGCACTCGCCACGCTGGTGGTGACACTCCTGATCGGCGTTCCAGCCGCGTATGTGTTGGCGCGGCGGCAAAACCGTTACACCCGCGCAATCGAAGAACTGCTGGTTTTGCCAGTCGCCGTGCCGGGACTCGCCACCGCGCTGGCGCTGATTCTGCTCTACGGCCAGTTCAGCGGCTTTCGCATCAGCTGGACATTCATTCTTGTTGGCCATGTGCTGTTCACGCTGCCGTTCATGGTGCGCTCGGTGTTGGCTGTCATGAGTGCAATCGACCTGAAAACATTGGAGGACGCCGCAGCGAGCCTCGGTGCCACCTTCACGCAACGATTCTTCCACATCATCCTGCCCAATTGCCGCCAGGGCATCCTTGCCGGCGCCCTGATGGTGGTGACGTTGTCGATGGGTGAATTCAATATTACCTGGATGTTGCACACGCCACTAACGATGACACTGCCGGTGGGGCTCGCCGATAGTTACGCCTCGATGCGCCTCGAGATCGGCTCGGCGTACACCATCGTTTTTTTCATCATGATCATCCCGCTGCTGGTTGCCATGCAGTGGATGTCAGAGCCTGCCAAAGCCAAAAGATATGGATAGCAACCTGGGTACCGTCGGCATTCGCCTTGCGGCGTGCGGCAAGACGTTCCCCGATGGCACGCGCGCGCTCGAACCTGTTCAACTCGACATTCAGCCGGGCGAGACCGTGGTGCTACTGGGCCCCTCGGGCTGCGGCAAGACGACGATGCTTCGTATCGTCGCAGGCCTCGAACAACCCGATGCAGGCGGGCAGGTATTCTTCGGCGAGCAGGATGTCACTTCGCTACCGATTGAGGAGCGTCGTGTCGGCATGGTGTTCCAGAGCTACGCGTTGTTTCCCAATATGAGCGTGGCGGAAAACATCGCGTACGGCCTCAAGGTGCGCGGCATGAAGGAGGCCGACAAGAAACAGCGCGTCGATGAAATGTTGGCCATGATGCATCTCGAAAGCTTTAGTGAACGCCGCATCGATCAACTCTCCGGTGGACAACGACAGCGCGTCGCACTTGCCCGCGCGCTCGCGGTGCGCCCGCGCGTGTTGCTGCTCGATGAGCCACTCACTGCACTCGATGCCAAGCTGCGTGAATCGCTGCGCGCGGAAATTGATCGCCTGTTGCGCAGTCTGAAAATTACCGCCGTGTATGTGACGCACGATCAATCCGAAGCGATGGCGCTGGGCGACCGGATCGCGGTGATGGAAAGGGGCCGCATCGCACAAATCGGCAGCCCACGGGAAATTTATTACCGGCCCGCCACCAGATTCGTTGCGGATTTCATCGGCAGCATGAATCGCGTGCAGGGCGTGGTTGAAGGTGAAAGCCTGCGGTTGCCGAGCGGACTGTTGCGCGTCGGCCCGCGCGTGTCGAGTGAAGTGTTGTTTCGCCCGGAAGATGTGCGCATCGTATCGTCTACAGAAGCGCAATTACACGCAAAAATCGTCAGCGCTTTTTTTCTCGGCGACCACACGCGCCTGATCCTCGATGTCGGCACCGAACAGGCGATTACTGCAGAAACGGTAGAGCGGCGTGAATTCAAGCCAGGTGATATCGTGCCAATTGCGGTGGCTGCAGAAGCGCTGCTATTTCTGGAGTAAGCACATCATGCTCATCTGCCAAATCAGTGACTTGCACATCAAAACCCGCGGCAAGTTATCTTACGGCGTGGTCGACACCAGCGGCATGTTGAAGCGCTGCGTGGACCACATTCAGGCACTTAAGACAAAGCCCGACATCGTCGTTGCCACTGGTGACCTCACCGATTTCGGTCGCCCCGATGAATACGCACATCTTCGCGAATTGCTCGCACCATTGGCGGTGCCGCTGTACCTGATCCCCGGTAATCACGATCATCGCGAGAACATGGTCGCCGCGTTTCCTGACCACACGTATCTCACCCAGATGCGACCATTCATTCAATACGCCATCGAAGACCTGCCCGTACGCATCTTGGCGCTCGACACCGTCATCCCGGAAAAAAGCGGCGGCGAATTATGCGATCAGCGCCTCGCGTGGCTCAAAGAAAAACTGGCAGCAGCGCCCGACCGCCCGACCATCATCATCATGCATCACCCCCCATTCAAAACCTTCATCGGCCATATGGACAGGATTGGTCTCGCCAATGCAGAGGGACTAAAAGCCATCGTCAGCCAACACCCACAGGTCGAGCGCATCCTTTGCGGCCACTTGCATCGGCCGATTCAGGTGCGTTGGGCCGGCACGCTGGCATCCACCACGCCCAGCCCCGCACATCAGGTGGTGCTCGATCTGACCGATGATGCGCCATCACATTTCGTCATGGAGCCGCCGGGATATCAGCTACACAAATGGCATCCCGATTCCGGGTTGGTGTCGCATACCGCGTTCATCGGTAAATTCGATGGTCCGTATCCGTTTTACGATGAGAGTGGATTGATCGATTAAGCTTCACATTGCCAAATCGCGCGTGTACCAAATCGTCACACATTCAACCGGATAAATCGTATGGCCGACCAAATTTCAGACCTACTCAAACTCGCCGCCAACGCCATGGATAAAGGGCAGACTTTGCAAGACCTCCATGAGCAGTGCGAAGCCTTCGCCTTGGCCAATTTGCTCGAAGATAAAGACGACCACGATGGCGCCGCGATGATGGCCTGCGGTATGAGCCGCTCGCTCTGGCGCTCAATGCCAAATCCGTCCCGGCAATTTCAGATTGAGAAATTGCCGAGTCTGGGTCGCAACGACCCTTGCGCGATTGACCTAGGCTGCAAGCACAAGCAATGTTGCGGCAGCATGCCAAGCTTCCCGGCGTTTGATGTGGAGCATTGCTGGGCAATTTTGTGCGAAGTGTTACCCGCGAACCGCATGCAGGACATTCTCGACTCCGGGCGGTTACCGAATGGCATGCTGAGTCTGGTTGCGCATCGTATGCTGGAGACGGATCCTGAGCGGGTGCGTGTGCTGCTGGAGCCGCACTTCGCGGGCAAGCTCAATCCTAAAGACAAACACGCAGGCGACCTGATGCTGGCGTTGTGCGATGCCTATGACAGGCAGGGCGAGCCGAAAAAAAAGATCGCATTACTCGAGCGCGTGATCAAAGAGGGCGTGGGCCAACTGCGCGCGGACGCCTTGCAGCGGTTGGCGACGGTGCATTCCGACGCGGGTAATTTCACGGCGGCATGGAAGCTCTTCGGCGAGGCGCAACGCGCGGCACCCGACGATCCCTCGCTCGCACATCTGGAAATCCTGATGCTGGTAAGCCAGAAACGTCATGCCGAGGCGCAGACGCGCGCAAAGTTCTGGACCGCCAAGTTCACGCGCGAGGGCTACAGTGATGAAGAATTCCCCTTGTTGCTTTGGTTACGCCAAATTGGGCAAGGCCATGATGCCGCGCAGGCGACAGCAGATCTGACGGCCGATAAGTTGAGCGAGTGGGAAACACGCATGATCGCGGCGGTGGAAGCAGGATTGGCCAGGCCGGTCTCGACCCGGCATTTGCGCGCCGTTGCGATGGCATCATTGCAGCAGGATGAACCGAAAGACATGGAAGCCATGCTGGTCAGGCGACTAACGGGCATGGGCGTATCGAAAAAAGAGGCCATCCTCGAGGCGCGCAGAATCCTTCCCGAAATCGCGGCGGCGGGGAAAAAGCTGCAGCAGAGCTTGCTTGATGACATGTCAGATACTGCCGCGAACAACGAATTTGTGCTCACCTCGGATGCACAGATGCAAACGCGCGAGCAGGAATGGCATCGCGCCTGGCCGCTGGGCAAACCCATCTCCACGCACCCGCTGCCGGATCTCACCGTCGATGTGTGGGCACCGCCGCAAGTGGAATTCTGGGTTGCCTTCCTCGAGCAATATCCTGATGCCATGAACAGTCTGGATATTCTCGACGACATGATGGTGGCACTGGCCTACATGCCAAACGACAATTCCACCTGGGCCGGGACACCGTTGCGCGCGAAAATCTACCAACGTACGCATCAGTTGCTCGACGCGGTCAAGGCGAACGAACTTGTTTTGCCGTGGTTGTGCCATGAGAATCGCCCCGCCCTGCGCTTGCTTGCGAACGAAGCGCTTGAGCTGCATGATTACGATGAACCGGAAGCCATGTCGCGAATGCAACAATTACTGCGCCTGAATCCGAATGACAATCATGGCCTGCGTGATCTCGTCGTCAACCTGCATCTCGTGCGCGGCGAAGACCGGGACGCGCTTAGCGTTATCGCCGCATACCCCGATGACAATATGTCGGCGCTTTGCTTTGGAAAAGTGTTGGCGCTGTTTCGGCTGGGTGACATCGACAATGCTACAGTCGCATTGAAAGCGGCAAACAAGCGGAAACCCAGAATCGTCAAATTCCTGGTGCCTGAGCGCAAAGCCCAACCAAAGTCGTCACCCTACGGCATTGAAATCGGTGGCGATGACGAAGCCTGGCAGTATCGGGACCAGATGCGCGAAGTCTGGCAGTCGGTGCCGGGTGTGATGGAATGGCTGAAGCGGATGGCGAGGTGAGGGTGAATTTGCGCTGTGGCCATGCTGTAGGATGGAGTGAAAGTTTTATAGCATAAAAGTGACAAACTCTAGCATTGGTGGGCAGTTTCGAGCATTTTTTGCTTGAAAGGTCCGCCAGTGCTAGAGTTTATGTTTTTGCTGCACGCACATACATCCTCCGGGCGCTGTGATTCGGGTCAACCTTAGCCAGAGAGAATCGGCACACTGTGCCAGACGCGCATTGGTGGCAACGTGCGTGCCCGTCCCGCCCTCTCGGCCACACCTCATCGGCAGCGGCAATCGTCCGCATGAAGGTATCCGGACACCTGCGACCCGTGATCAGTACCCAAATTTTTACGTGTTGTGCAACGCCAAATGACCTATAATAATTATAGGTTCCACAGAGCGCGATGATATCGAAACTGTCCAAACCTCAGTTACAAGCGTATATCCGCCGCGTCGCGGGTGACAGTGCACGGCTCGCTTTCACGGACCATGCGCTCATACAAATGAAGCGCCGTCACATCACTCGCGATATGGCCATTGAAGTCATCCGGCGAGGCAGGCTGAACCGCACGCCCGAGCCCAATCGGGCGAAAGGAAATATCGAGTGCCGCATGGAACATTCTTGACAGGTCGTGATGTCGGCGTGGTGGTTGCCGTCAGCGACGATGAGCCGGATCTAATTGTGATCACGGCCATGGAACTCTAATGGGGGCGAATATGTATCACTATGAAGACGGTGGATTGAAGAATGTATGGTTGGTCAACGGCTTCACGACCAAGAAAACGCCGTACGGTAAAGCCGTGGCCATTGAGAATGTGCCCGGTTTGACGCGCGCCATTTGCCTTGCCTTGGCAGGCAAGATCGGTCGCCTTTCTGGCGCGG
>JBKJMK010000446.1:0-17523 GCA_046596005.1 Usitatibacteraceae bacterium
CCCACGAATTCAGGGATAAGTCCGTACTTGATTAAATCTTCAGGCTCACAATCGCGCAGCAACTGATTGCTGGCTTCGCGGTCATTGCCGCTGCGCACATCCGCTCCAAAACCGATGCCGACACGATCAGTACGGTGCTGGATGACTTTTTCCAAACCACTGAACGCGCCGCCGCAAATGAACAAAATATTCGTGGTGTCGACCTGCACAAATTCCTGATTCGGGTGTTTACGTCCGCCCTGCGGTGGAACCGACGCAATCGTGCCTTCAATCAACTTCAACAATGCTTGCTGGACACCTTCACCACTAACGTCTCGGGTGATGGATGGATTGTCGGACTTACGCGATATCTTGTCGATTTCGTCGATGTATACGATACCGCGCTGCGCTTTTTCGACGTCGTAGTCGCACTTTTGCAGCAGCTTCTGGATGATGTTTTCGACATCTTCGCCAACATATCCTGCTTCAGTTAGCGTAGTCGCATCTGCAATCACAAAGGGAACATTAAGCAAACGTGCCAACGTCTGCGCCAGCAATGTCTTGCCTGAACCTGTGGGCCCAATCAGCAGAATATTTGATTTCGCCAGTTCGACATCACCATCTTTAGCGCCGTTCTTTAAGCGCTTGTAGTGGTTATAAACCGCAACTGAGAGAATCTTTTTTGCTTGAATCTGGTCGATCACATATTGATCGAGGATGTCACATATTTCCTGTGGCGTCGGCAAATCGTTTTTGGAAGTCTTCGCATTCGGATCGCTTTGCGCTTCTTCACGAATGATATCGTTGCACAGATCAATGCATTCGTCGCAAATAAACACCGACGGACCAGCGATCAGTTTGCGCACCTCGTGCTGGCTTTTGCCACAAAAGGAACAATAAAGCAGTTTTTCGCCAACTTTCTCAGTCATTGCTGTGCCTCATTCAACCACCCCGACTTTCAAGCAATTAATCTGCTCAAACGCCATCTACTTACGGCTGATGCCTACTTTCCAACACCTTGTCGATAATACCGTATTTCAATGCATCCTCCGCAGACAGGAAATTGTCGCGATCCGTGTCGCGTTCGACAGTTTCAACAGTCTGACCCGTATGCTTGGCTAAAATCTCGTTCAACCGCTGTTTCAGAAACAGGGTTTCCTTCGCGTGAATCGCAATGTCCGAAGCCTGACCGCGAAATCCGCCCGAGACCTGATGAATCATTACCCGTGAATTGGGCAGGCATAACCGTTTGCCCTTGTTGCCGGCAGCGAGCAGAAATGCACCCATGCTGGCCGCAAAACCAGTGCAGAGCGTTGATACATCAGGCTTGATGAACTGCATTGTGTCGTAAATTGCCAGACCTGCCGTTACCGAACCACCTGGGGAATTGATATAAAGCGAAATATCCTTGTCGGCATTTTCGCTTTCAAGAAAAAGCATTTGTGCGACGATCACATTCGCAGTTGCATCGTTGACTTCGCCGACCAAAAACACCACACGTTCTTTCAGCAGTCGCGAGTAAATGTCGAACGCGCGTTCGCCACGTCCCGATTGCTCAATCACCATCGGGATATAACCAAGACCCTTCGTTTGGGCGTAGTCTCGGTCGCCCGGCGCCATGCCAGTCAGGTCATAAGCTTGTGACTGATAATCGGTAAAGCTTCTCATGATCGTTTGATCTCCATAATTTCGTCGAACGATTTATTGACGGTCGAGACATCCAGTGAATTTGCCGCCCATTCAACAACGTTATCTTCCAGTACCATCCCCTCGACTTCCGCCAGACGCGTCTGATCACCGTAATACCAGTTGACCATCTGCCTTGGATCTTCAAAGCTTTCTGCATGGTCTTCCACCATCGCACGAATTTGCTCTGGCTTGGCACGAAGATCATTTCGTTTCACGACTTCAGACAATACCAGACCAAGTTTTACGCGTTTCTCGGCACGTTCGACAAACAGTTCTGTTGGCAATTGCAGGTCCTTGGTCGTCATTCCGCGTGACTCGAGGTCTTTTACAGCTTGTTCCTGCAGCCTTGAAATTTCCATACTGACCAGAGACTGCGGCAAATCCAGTTCAGAGACAGACAGCAACGCATCCATTACCTGATCCTTAGTTTTAGCCTGAATCCGCTTTTTCAACTCACGTTCCAAATTTGTTTTGATCTCGGCACGCATCTTGGCAACATCACCATCAGTAACCCCTAACGATTTTGCAAATTCTGCGTCAACCAGTGGCAATTTTGGCGCATTGACGACCTTAACAGTCACGGAGAATTGCACTGTCTTCCCGGCAAGTTCGGCTTGATAATCAGCAGGAAAAACAAGATCAAAAGTTTTTTGCTCGCCACTTTTCATCCCGACCAACGCTGCCTCGAAATCCGGAAGCATGCGGCCTTCACCCAGCACCACGCCAAAATTCTCAGCATCTCCGCCCTTGAATGGTGCGCCATCGAGTTTGCCCAGGAAGTCGATAACAAGAAAATCAGTTTTTTCCGCCGCACGATCAGTCTTGTCATAAGTCGCGCGCTGCTTGCGCAAAGTTTCGAGCGTATTGTCTACATCGATGTCGGCTACTTCAGCTGAGTGACGCTCAAGCTTTATTCCGTTGAGCGAGCCAATTTTTACGTCAGGGTACACTTCGAATGTTGCGGTAAATTCAAACTTGTCTGCCGACTCGCCAGAATTAGTGGGCACAAATCGAGGATATCCAGCCACCTGAAGCTGTTGATCCTTCACGGCGTTCGCAAAAGACTTTTGAACTGAGTCCGACATGACCTCCTGGCGTACTTGGAAGCCATACTGATTGGCAACAATATTAAACGGTACCTTGCCGGGCCGGAAACCAGCCATCTTCGCGGTACGTGCAATTTGTTTCAGACGCGTGGTAATTTGGGTCTCTACTTCGACTGCCGCCAGTGAAACGAGCAAATTACGTTCGAGACGGCTCGGTGGAGTGGATTGAGTTTGCGCTTGCATAATAAAGTCCTAACAGTCTTTGGAATTGCTGGATGCGTCTTTACGGCTCACTGATACCGCACTTTCTCATGCCACCGCAAGCGCAAGCGCTTGTGTGTCGTGAGGAGAAACGATCTAAAAAAGGCGCCGAGGCCGACAGATGGTATGGTGCGAAAGAAGGGACTCGAACCCCCACGCCGCGAGGCGCTGGAACCTAAATCCAGTGCGTCTACCAATTCCGCCACTTTCGCATAGGTTCTTCATTTGTGATTTTACAGTAATCCCGATGCCTCCGCGTGCGCGACAATGCTTTTTTATTGACGAACTTCGTACCAAAGGTCTTGTTTTTACAAATATAATTTCCAGCTTGTCCTCATTCAACCCGTCTTGCGCTACCCGCCTACTACTTGTGCCTGTCGACCACTACGAAAATTTTCCCGTTGCGTCATGGTTACTGCCAAGCGGACTGCGTAAACCCATCGAAACAATTTACGCATTCGCGCGATCAGCAGACGACTTTGCTGATGAAGGACTCCTCTCCAATGCACAGCGTTTCGATTTGCTCAACGGCTATGAGCAGGAACTTGATCTCATCGAGGCTGGAAACTCCTCGACAGCGCCGTTGTTTGTCAATCTAGCAGCCACAATTACCGAACATCAATTGCCCATCCAATTGTTCCGGGACCTGCTTTCGGCGTTCAGGCAGGATGTGACAAAAACACGCTACGCCGACTTTGACGAGGTAATGGACTACTGCCGCCGATCAGCAAACCCCATCGGCAGACTGATGTTGTATCTTTACAGGCAGGCGTCACCACAAAATTTAGTGTGGAGTGATGCCATCTGTTCTGGGTTGCAACTGATTAATCATTGGCAGGATGTGGCGATCGACTGGCTTAAAAATGATTGCGGTCGCATCTATCTACCGCTCGCCGATCTCGCCAGCTTCGGCTTGAGCGAACAGGACATTGCTAATCAAAGTGACAGCGTGGCGTGGCGAGGAATGATGGCTTTTCAGTGCGAGCGGGCAAGAAAGATGATGCAGTTTGGCGCGCCACTTGGCCACGCATTGCCGGGACGCATGGGTGCCGAACTACGCGTCATTGTCGCGGGTGGTAATGCCGTACTAGATAAAATTGACGCTGTCGATGGCGATGTATTTCGACATCGACCCGAGCTGTCCAAATGGGACTGGCTCAAGATCGGGCCACGCGCCCTCATTTCGATATGACGCCAGACGAGTACTGTGAAAATAAAGCAGCCCGTAGCGGCTCAAGTTTTTACTATAGCTTCCGTTTTTTGCCCCCCGATCGCCGTCGCGCAATCACCGCACTGTACGCATTTTGCCGCGAGGTCGACGACATCGCCGACGAAGTTACGGACGTCGATGTCGCCCGTGCAAAACTTGGCTGGTGGCGTGCTGAGTTGGCCAATCTGTTTCAGGGGCATCCACAACATCCGGTCACCAAGGCTCTTGCGCATGCGACAAAATCTTTCGGCGTCGATCAAACTCGGCTGAACGAAATCATTGATGGCATGGAAATGGACCTCACCCGCCATCGCTACAATGACTTTGAATCGCTTAGACTCTATTGCCACCGCGTCGCAGGTGTGGTGGGCCAGTTGTCAGCAGGAATTTTTGGATATAGCAATCCCAAAACCCTCGATTACGCGGAACATCTTGGCCTCGCGTTTCAGATGACCAATATTATTCGCGATGTCGGCGAAGACGCGCGGCGTGACCGGATTTACCTGCCGCAGGACGAACTGGCGAAGTTCGGCGTGACCACCGCTGACATCCTTGCAGCAAAACATTCGCCCGCCTTCCAGAAACTCATGATGTTTCAAACGGAACGGGCAAAATCCTTGTACGACGAGGCTTTCACGGCACTTTCGTCTGAAGACCGTCGCCCACAGCGGCCCGGGCTAATAATGGCGGCCATTTACCGCGCCCTGCTAGCCGAAATTGAACTCGACGGTTTTCAGGTTCTCACGCAAAGAACTTCACTTACCCCAATGCGCAAATTGTGGATTGCGTGGCGCACCTGGGTCGCCGGGTAATGCCAACCGTTAAAGAAGCATGTCCCACCATCGCCGTCGTCGGCGGCGGCTATGCAGGGATGTCGGCGGCAGTGACGCTTGCTCAGGCGGGCGTGAAATGTGTGGTCTTTGAAACGGGAAAGACGCTCGGTGGTCGAGCGCGACGGATTGAATACCGTGGCGAAGTCCTCGATAACGGCCAGCATATTCTGGCGGGTGCATATACTGAACTATTGCGACTGATGCGTCTCGTTGGCGTGCCTGACCTGGCGCTCAAACGTGTACCGCTCAGATTGTCGATACCACCATATTTTCTGTTGAGCGCACCGTCAATGGCGCGAATGTCCGGTTCGTTGAGGCTGGTGTGGGCCCTGCTGACAGCCAAAGGGCTCACCTTCTCCGACAAACTCGCCGCTGTGCGGTTGATGCGGACATTGAAACGCGACAAGTTTCAAGTAGCGGCGTCCAAGTCAGTCGCCACATTGCTTACTGAGCAGCGTCAACCGCAAAACCTGATTGACAATCTGTGGCAACCGCTGACGATTTCCGCACTGAATACGCCGATGGCGAATGCGTCAGCGCAGGTATTCGCCAACGTACTGCGTGATTCGCTTGCGTCGACCGGCGACGCAAGTGACTTATTGCTGCCCTGTGTTGATCTCACTGCACTTTTTCCGGAACCAGCCGCCACTTGGCTAGAGCACCAATCCGGCGAAGTACATACAGGGGTACGGATAAAGCAAATTCTTCCCGACGCCGGGCGCTACAACGTTATTTCCGAGACCCACTCGCAATTATTCGACGGCGTCATTCTCGCAGTCGGTCCGCATCAGCTGGAAGGTCTCATGACCGATGTTATTTCACCTGCACTGCGCTATGAACCCATCGTCACGGTGTACTACAAGTTTGATCATAGAGTCCGCTTACCTGAGGTAATGCTAGGCAAAATCGGCGGTACTGCGCAATGGTTTTTTGACCGGCAAGCCATCGCCTCGCCTGACTGTACCGTAACTGCACCGTCCGATGTTGGCGAGGGCTTGATTGCGGCCGTCATTTCAACATCCGGGCCGCATGAATGCCTCTCGCAAGATGAACTTTCCGAACGCGTTTTGAATGAATTAGCGCAGCTCATTCCGGATTTGCCGTCTCCCGTCTGGCGAAAGGTTGTCACAGAAAAATATGCCACCTTTGCCTGCACACCCCAGGCTGATCGCCCAACTGTCGTCACTTGTTATCCGGGTGTTTTTCGCGCCGGTGACTATGTGATGGGCGACTATCCAGCGACGCTTGAAGGTGCTGTTCGCAACGGCATCTCGGCAGCCAACGCGGCCATCGCCCATTTACAGAACTCGCCATTCAAATCCCGCCTATGAAACTCACGCCTGCATACCTGCCCATCGACTATAAGCCACCGATTGATTTGCTTAAAGATAAGGTTGCACTCGTGACTGGTGCCGGACAAGGCTTGGGGAAAGTCGCTGCGCTTGCCTTTGCAGAACACGGCGCATCGGTCATTTTGCACGGACGAAATATCCCCAAACTGGAAGCGGTCTACGATGCCATCGTCGCAGCGGGATTCCCTCAGCCAGCCATTCTGCCGATGGACTATCTCAAGACCACACAGACCGAGTTGGACGAATTTGTGCAGTCAATACAGACTACTTTCGGTCAACTCGACATCATTTTCCACGCAGCTAGCCATTTTGTGTCATGCATGCCGCTAGCCTCGCATGACCTCGACATGTGGCAGAAACATACTCGAATCAATATTGCCGTACCCGCTGCACTGACAAAATCCTGCATGCCTCTGTTAGAACGCGCGGTAGACGCATCGGTCATATTTCTCACAGAATCCCATGCCGTCGAGCCCAAGGCTTTCTGGGGCGCGTTCGCCACGTCCAAAAGTGCATTGGCGACACTCACCGCTATTTGGGCGGACGAAATGACGGGGCGGACAAAGATACGCTTGAACCTCTGCTTACCGGGCCCGGTCGCAAGTCCCATGCGCAGCAGGAGCCACCCTGGCGAATTAGAATCAGAACTGCGCACGATGGAATCATTGGCACGATATTTTCTTTATCTCGCAGGACCGGGCAGTTCACCACTATCCGGCATGCAACTCAATTGCGGGACAAATCCGGCAAACATTCCGTAACTGTACAGTCCTACAAGGCGCGATATGTTCCGATTTTGGTCTGGATTTGGGTAACATACGGAAAGCCATAATAATTTGTAGTACGTTTCATCCGTCACTCTCGCCCACTCGTACCTACAGGATCAAGCCAACTACCGTGAGTAACATGCTCGATCATGGCAACCGTACGTTTATTGGCAGTGTTGTGTTTGTCGATATCGTGGGCTATACAAAAAAGTCGGTCTCAGAGCAAATAACGCTTAAGGACCGATTTACGTCATTGCTCGCCGATTCGTTGAAGGATATCGCGCTGGAACAACGCATCATTCTGGATACCGGAGATGGTGCCGCGATGAGTTTTCTGGGTGATCCGGAAGACGCACTTTTCGTCGGCATGCATATGCGTGATTTTCTACAGCGTACTTATGCCGATCTGGGCCTGCCCGACAATGCCCTCCAGGAAGACATAGATATCGGCCCGCAGGGCGATCTGTCAGTTCGCATTGGCATTAACCTCGGACCGGTAAAGCTGATACGTGATATCAATGGTCACCCCAATATTGTCGGCGACGGCATCAATGTCGCTCAGCGAATTATGAGTTTCGCGCGACCCGGACAAATCGTCGTCTCGCGTTCATATTTTGATGTGGTTTCGGTCATTTCGGAGGACTACGCCAAACTCTTCAAATACGAAGGATCCCGCACGGATAAGCACGTACGCGAGCACGAGATCTATGTCGTAGGCGAGTCTGTCGCTGCGTTTGAGCGCGCGAGGGCAGGTTTGGCTGACCGCGCGGCGTCGACGAATTCAAAAGAGCGATCGCTGGACCATATCGGCTACGCAACTGACACGCAATCGCTCAACGCATCGCAGGACGGCACGGGGGGTGAGGTCTCAATACCCTTCCTGCAAGACCCCGAGAAACTTACCATCGTGGGCAGCGTATTGGGTGCGTTGGTGTTGGCATTGATTGTCGCGGCATGGATGAAAAACACGCCAGAGTCACCAAAAACTGTTGTCGCGAATACGCCTGCGGGGATGCAAAGCGTGTCGCCATTGCCAACACCAGGCGCCTCCACGATGCCGTCATGGGAGGGCAGCAAAACGGGCGAGTCGGCAACGACAGTGGCAGCCACTTCGCCTTCTGCTGGACCAACGTCGGGCGCGCCAGCTGCCGTCGTGAACCCGACGAAATCCGCCACCGATGACGGAAAATCTGTACAGTCATTTGCCGCGAAGGACATCACACCGGAAACAGCGAAAGCCGCAGCTCTCAAACTTAGCAACCAGGGAACATTACGACTTCGTATTGATCCCTGGGGCCAGGTGTTTGTGAATGGCCGGGCAATCGGCGTCTCGCCCCCACTAAAACAGTACAGCTTGGCACCGGGGAAATACAAGATTGAAGTAAAAAACGGGACTTTTACGCCTTATTTAACCAGCATTGAAGTTAAGGCGAAGGAAGATGTCGGCGTGCAATATAAGTTTCAGTAGGCGACGGCAAATAAAAGCGCATGAAAAATACATACGAGGTTAACAGTTGATCCGCGCATCGCGCCCAGGACTTTACGAGGCCTGCAGGTACTGGGTTCGCCTTGTTACGTCCGCCGCATTGATATCCCTGGTTGCGGGCTGTGCCATTCCACCAAAGACGCCATCGGCCCCCAGTGCCGAAGAAGTCGCCAGACAGCAACGTCTGGCGCGCGCCAAGACCAATCTCGGCGATGCACTGAAAAAATACGACAGTGGCAACTATGACGATGCAATCAATAATTTTCTAGCGGCACTGGACAGCGGACAACTCACAGGTCCCGAACAATTGAACGCCAGAAAACACATGGCCTTTATTCATTGCCTCAGTGGCCGTGAAGCCAATTGCAAAGAAGAATTCGAGAAAATTATCGCTTTCGATCCAAAATTTGGTTTGTCGCCAGCCGAAGCCGGGCATCCCATCTGGGGGCCGATATACCGTCTGGCGCGAACGGAAATTGATTTGCGCCGCTCTGGTCGCACGACGCCTCTCGAGACGGAGAAACCGATGTCACCGGGTGAAAAGCTGATTCAGGAAGCCACGACAATTTACGATAACGCTGACTACAACAAAGCGATCAAGATTTTTCAGGATGCGCTCAAGGAATCACTGTCGACTGCCAATCAGATCGCTGTGCACAAGTTCATCGCGTTCAGTTATTGCCTTACCAATCGCATGACGCTGTGCCGGACAGAGTTTGAGTCTATCTTAAAGCTTGATGCCAACTTCGATCTGGCGCCCGCCGAATCAGGACATCCGGCATGGGGGCCATCGTTTCGCGCCGTTAAGGGCAAACAAAAATCTACGCAGCCCAAAAGATAATGATTGATACCCTCGGCCGCTACAAGATTTTAAGCATCATCGGGCAGGGTGCCATGGGCGTCGTCTACAAGGCGGTCGATCCGATGATCGACCGCACCGTTGCGATCAAGACAGTCAATCTCAATTTGAGTCGCGATGAGATCGAAGAATTCGAAGCGCGCTTTCAGCAGGAAATCAAAGCGGCTGGTCGTCTCAATCATCCGAACATCGTCACCATCTATGACGTTGGCCGTAATGAAAACATGGCTTATATGGCCATGGAGTTTCTTGACGGCAAGGAGCTCAAGGACATCCTTGCCGAGTGTGAATCGCCGCCGGTCGTCGGAACGACCGTCGACTGGATAGCGCAAATTGCGCAGGGGCTCGGGTTCGCCCACGAAAACGACATCGTTCACCGTGACGTCAAGCCATCCAACATCATGGTTGTGCGGGGTGGATTCGCCAAAATTACTGATTTTGGAATTGCGCGCATGCCGTCATCGGCAGTGAAGACAATGACCGGTTTGATACTCGGCAGTCCACGCTATATGTCCCCTGAACAGGTCATCGGCAAATCGCTCGACCACCGCACGGATATTTTTTCGCTCGGCGTGGTGCTGCATGAAGCGCTCACCGGCACGCCGCCGTTTGACGGCGACAACGTGAACGCCATCATGTACGCAACGGTCAATACACAACCATCCCCCCCCTCCGCCATTAACGCCCAAGTGCCCGCGATGCTGGACCTTGTCATTGCCAAAGCGATGGCAAAATCTGTCGATGAGCGATACCAGTCGATGCACGAATTCGCCAGTGACTTGAATGAGGTCAGGAGGCTACTTTTATCGCAACAACCAGGCGGCAAAGTAGTCGCTTCGCTGTCACCAGCGCCCAGCAAACATGTTTCACTCGAGGCGCTTGGGGGTGGTCGATATCAGAAAAAAGATGCATCAGGCGATGAAACAAAACCACTGAAAATCGCCAAAGCTTTTGACTCTTTCGACGCGACGCTCAAACTCGCCGCGATGACGAATCAAACTGCGGAATTTGACCAGTACATCTCGGATACCAAGAAAATGCAGGCGTACAAAGGGGCTGTCACCGCGCCACATGTGGCGCAACAAAACGCTTCCACTACAGGTTCGCGCACCCCGCCGGCAGATCTGTCGCGTTCGTCCCCTTGGTCCAGAGAAATGCCATACATCGCCCCTGCACTTTCGCGCCAGACCGGTGTTTCCTCAACAACGAAGACCATGAAACTGCCCGCTGTGCAGCGCACCAATGTCAACAACACGATGGTTCACATCATTGTCGTTGTGACCCTCGCCATTCTTGCATTCGGGCTCGCGATTTACTTGCTTACCAGGTAAGTTTTTTTGACGCTTCGCCTGGGCCGGATTTTTAGCATCGTTGGCGTTGCGCCAAGCCCACAGGTAGCAATCGCGAAAAGCTTTGCCGAAATTGAGGAGACATTGCTGGCGAGTTAGTTTGTTTTTTTGTTACGGGGTTCAAACCCGCATAAATTCACGAAAGGCTAGAATTGGCGCGCATCATGGCGTGATTTATGCCTGTGAACCGCACCAGTGCTAGAGCTTCCTCCTCCAGTCAACACTACTGCTTTGCCCTTTGTGCGTTTGGCGGCACGGGTGCCACATAGCCGATCACCATCAGCAAAACCCCCACGCCGATAAACGAAACGATGCGTGCGACCGTGCCCGTATTGCCCAGGTCGTTGACAAAAAGTTTCAGCACGACGATGCCAAGCAAGACCGCGCCCGCCATCCACACTCCGCGCGATGGCGGCGACCGTTTTCCCGCCGACCACATCAACGCCATTGCGGTCAAGGCCCACAGTAACGACAGTGCCGCCTGCGCGACGACTGAATGCAGGAGTGAGGACAATTCGAACGGCACATCTGTCCAGTGGTGAACAGCTCGCAGCAGCGCCGCATTCGTCCAGAAGAATCCGGCGGCAGCTATCGCCAGCAGCATGGGCGAATACGCTTGGCCCGTGTTTTCGTTCTCCTGCAAGCCACGCAGCGCCCGGATAGCAGCCGCAAATAGTGCCAGTTGCGCAAGATCGAGCGGATTCAATATCGGCAGGTACGGCAGCGGATCAATTGAACCGCTGCTATCGATGTTCACAAGCAGCGTCCACAGCAACGCGCCCGCCAGCAATGGCTTCACTGACCAATTGCGAATTGCCGCGGCATGCGGGCCAAACGGCCACACATTGCGCTTGATGGCGAACATGGCCGCGGCTATTCCGAACGCAAGCGTGAAGCCAATACCCGCATATTGCCAGGCGTTGGAAAGCCCCAGATCATTTGCACGCCAGCATATTTCCCACACCGCCAGCAGCAATGCCAGATTGAACAGCACGACATGCTGCCAAGCCGGTCGCCAGGCGTTGTCGTCGCGCTCCTGGCGGGCCAGCACGACATCGCCCACGATGAATGCCACCAGCCAGGCAAAAAACTGGTCGCCCGCGAATGGATGAAGGCGATGGTCGGACATGTAGATCACACTCATCAGCATGACCGATGTGAGTAATACCTGGGCACGGCGCAGTGCTGTCCACGCCAGCTGCGCGCCTATCCACTCGAACATGGCGACAACCAAAGCGGCGACCATCAACATGGCCGATAGCCGGCCAGGCGCAGCCGCCCACTGCCGACAGATGCCGCTAATGATGCCCGCGAACAGCCAGCAAGTTCCCCACGCCACTAGCCAGCCCTGCGCACCTGCTTCCAAATTTGATAGTGCATCTTTAAACCGATGCATAAACCACGCTGTCAGTAACGACGCTGCCGCGACCAATCCGCAGCCGATCACCCAATCATTCCACCACGGATCGGCGATGCTTGAGTTCCTTAAGTCATGCGTGAGCCACCAGAAATATCCCGCTGCAACCACCTGCAAGCAAATTGCGAAGGCACGCGACAATACACTTTTCTGTCGGCAACCGATCCAGAATATTGCTGCGCCCTCCAATGTCCAGAAGGCAAAAGTGGGATAGCCCTGAAATGCGAAGTAAGGCGCGGCGGTTCCAAATACGAGGGCTAACGCCAAATGCGCTTCGGCCAGCAGACGCATTTTTTCACGCTTCCACAGCAGCCACGCCAATGCGGCGTAAACCAGCGCAGCACAAAATGCGCTCCACGCCAGCGCGTTGTCTCCCAACCCGCGCGTTAGTGCCGCTTGCAACATCGCAGCAGATAGCGGCATACCAAACAAGAGCGTGCCGTCCACCAGGCCTTTCAATTGCGGGGGTTGGCGTTGCGCAAACAGGATCGGAATCGCCAAATACAGCAGGAAAAACAAGATCAGAAATGGCTCGACGGTTGCAAAATGCTCGGGCTGATAAGTCGCGTAGCCCCAGATCAGCGCAATCGCAAACGTGAATAGAAAGCCGATGAAATTGAGCTCACGCCACGCCTTGAACCAGCTCGCACCGAGTATCACCAGATTCAGCAACAGATAATACGAAAACAGCAGCACGTGATTGCCGCTGCCGGTTGAAGCGAGAATCGGTGCCATAAACGCGCCCAGCAATCCTAGCGCCGCAAACGCGCGCGCATCGAGCCTCACCGCGAGCACGATGGTCGCAACACCAAGTGCGGCAAACAGTACAAAGCCAACGGCTGCATTGATGAGCGCGAATGTCTTGAGTGCAAAAAAGATATCGAGATACATTAAGCCCATCGCGCCGCCAAATAAAATTAACGCATAAGTGCGCTTGGCGTCAAAAACTTTAAGACCGATATAAAACATCACGGCACTTGCGGCGGCAACACCGAGCAGGCGCATTTCAGGTGGGAACACGCCGCGGTCATACGCAAATTTAAGCAAAAATCCTACACCGAAAAACAGCACCACCACCCCAAGCTTGGCAACGATGTTCGCTTCGAGCATGCGCTCGATAAAGCCGGGCGCGCCGGGTACTGGTGGCTCAAACGCCACCGGTTCAGTTGATCGCGGTTGCAATGCAAACGGTGTTTCTTCCGCCGTCGCAGTAGTGACATGCTCGATGAGATGCGCAGCAGCCCGCGAGGCCGGCACATCTTCTTTGTGATCATCGGGTTGCGCGGACGCCGGTACTGCCGCACGCGCTACAATTTCTGTCATCGGCGATATTGCCAGGCCAGATTTTTCTTCCAGCCGATTCAGCCGCCAGTGAATATCCTCAACCGCCTTTTGCGCGTGCGCAATACGGTGCACGAGCTGCTCGAACTTGTCAATTTTCTCATCGCTCTTTGCCCGCTTGGCCAAGCTGGAACTGCGACCCAGTACCAGTGCGATCAGACAGCCAATGATCGCTCCCCACATCGCGCCGTAAAACCCGTGCAGACCTGCACCGAGAATGGCACCAACGATTAACCCGATGAACCACATGCACTTTTTCCTTCTAAATAATTTTGCGAACCACAAGCACGGGCCAGCCTTCCAGGCAATTTGTGCTCCAGACACCGCACCAGTGCTAGAGTTTTGTCATTTCCAATCCCCACGAATCTCTGCGACCTTCGCCTGCAATCCGTCCGGTGTCACCACTGCTGGCTGCCACGCCTTATCGATCACCAGCGCGATATGCGAAAAAAATCCGCGCGGGTAGCGCATCGCATCACCGCCCCAGCGTGAAAAAAAGCTCCCCCACAATCCGCGCAAGGCCATGGGAATAACCGGCACCGGCGTGCGTTCAATAATGCGCGTAATCCCTTTTTTGAAGGGGTAGAGATCGCCGTTATCGGTGATGCGACCTTCCGGAAAAATGCACACGACTTCACCGTCTTTAAGATAGGCATCAATACGCTCATAAGCTTTCTCAAGCATCGCCGCGTCCTCCCTGGCGCTGGCAATCGGAATCGTGCCTGCAGTGCGAAACACAAAATTGAGCACCGGGATTCTGAAAATGCGGTGATCCATCACAAACCGCACGGGACGCTGAATGCAACCGCCGATCACCAGCGCATCAACGAAGCTCACGTGATTGCACACCAGCACGCACGGCCCATCGTCGGGAATGTTCTCCAAACCTTCCTTGTCAACCCGGTAAAACGTATGTATCAGCATCCAGATGATGAAACGCATCAGGAATTCAGGCACCAGCTTGAAAATGAACAATGCCACCGCTGCGTTCATGATTCCAACGACCAGATAGAGCTGCGGCAACGTCAAACCCGATTGCAGAAGTACGGCTGCCATCAATGCAGCCACTACCATGAACAATGCGTTCAAAATATTGTTGGCAGCAATAATGCGCGCGCGGAATTGCTTGTCGGTACGCGCTTGCATCAGGGCATATAGCGGCACGCTGTAGAAGCCCGCAAACATCGCCAGCAGGAACAGGTCGGCCATGATGCGCCAGTTTTTTCCAATCGCGATAAATTCTGCCGCGCCGATCAATTTTCCGACAGTCATGCCACCTGATGCAAGATAAAGATCGACGGAGAACAACGTCATGCCAATCGCACCGAACGGCACCAAACCAATTTCAACGCGGTGCCCCGACATTCTTTCGCACAACACTGAACCAACGCCGATACCCACCGAGAACGTTGCCAGCAACAGCGTCACCACCTGCTCGTTGCCGGACAGAACTTCTTTCGCGAAGCCGGTAAATGACGTGAGGAAAATCGAACCAAAAAACCACAACCAGGAAATGCCAATCATCGACAAGAACACGACACGATTCTTGTTTGCAATTTTCAGATTGGCCCAAGTCTCGGTGAACGGATTCCAGTTGATTTTGAGTTCAGGCGCAGGCGCTGGTGACGCAGGAATGAAACCCGCCGCAATGCGCCCCGCAACCGCAATCGCCACAGACCCCACGGCGACATAGGTCGGTCCCATGCCGGGAATCGCAACGAGCGCGCCACCGAGCATCGTGCCCAGCAGAATGGCGACAAAGGTTCCCATCTCCACCAGCCCGTTGCCGCCCGTCAGCTCTGTTTCGCGCAAGTGCTGCGGCAGATAGGCAAACTTGGCCGGGCCAAACAAGGTTGAGTGACAACCCATCAAAAACACGCCGACATACAACGCCGCTGGCAGTTGCCAGACAAACCCGGCACCGATCACCAGCATGAAAACGATTTCCAAATTTTTTACCAGCCGCGCGATTGACGCCTTGTCGTACTTGTCGGCAAGCTGCCCGGAAGTCGCGGAAAATAAAACGAAGGGCAGGATGAATAATCCGCCGATAACCGGCCCGGCAAGCTTCGCGTCAAGCCCGCCCCATTCGGTGGCATGAAACGTGGCCAACACAGTGAAGGCAAATTTGAAAATATTGTCGTTTCCTGCACCCAGGAATTGCGTCCAGAAAAAAGGCGCGAAACGGCGTTGTCTTAGGAGATTGAATTGGCTGTTGGACTTGGTGGTCATGACTCGTTACCCTTATTTTTTTATATGGCGCGGCGAAACACGCGTGCGGTTTCAAATACGTCGCGACCGAATTTCAGGCCGCCAATCTGCAGATGTCGCTTGAGAAGGAAATCAAACAGCAAAGGATTTCCTTCTCGCACTTGTTTCAAGTGTTCGCCGACTTGCGCCTTCAGCCAATTCCTCTCCACAAATGCATCAACTGAAAACAGCGGAAACACACCAGGCAGAGGATAGTCCGAGCCATTCAGCAGCCGCCCCGCCCATTCCTGATGTTTCAAAATACGTTCAAGATACGGGAACCGATTAGATTGCGGCAATGCAGAAATGTCGCCGAACAACCTACCCTCGAATTCTCGTGCTGCCATCAATCTCTCGAACAATTGAAAGCACTCTACTTCAGAACCGTTGTCACCTTTATCCAGGTCGATGTCTACTCCCATGCTTGCGCAATGCGCCACGACCACGCGCACACCGCGCTCAAGTGGACGTCGCAGTTTCAACACGTTGCCAAAAGCGGGCCGATGTGCGCCCTCCACTGCTTTTTCCTCCCCCCCGTGGGTGATAAGCGGTAGCGCGTGCTTTGCCATTGCGTCATAGAAGGAGTCGCACAGCGTTGATGCCGGGTCGATGCCCATGGCAGGTGGCAGCCATTTCACCGCCACCGCCCCTTGCTTCACTACCTTCGCAACTGCGTCCGCTGCATCATGGCGATAGGGATGAATTGAGGCCACCCAGGCAAAACGTGAACTGTGTCTGGCAGAAATGTCATGCGCGTACGAATTGGGCAGGTAAAACGCCGAATGTTCAGGCTGGGACTTGCCCGCTTCGTTGTGGGTACGGTCAAATGCCATTACCATCGCCCGATAGCCTGCGGGAAAATCGGCCATCAGCGCGCGCAGACGGGCAAGGTAGTCGCGATCAACATTCTTCAGTGCTGGATCAACGCAAGCCGCGTTCAGGTAAAACCGGTATTTTGCATATAGTCTGAATTGCCAGACAGATTGCATTCTCGGTGTGACCCAGGCACCGCTGCCAGATTCGCCCAACCCCAGCAAATGAACATGGCAATCCCACACATTATCGGCATCCAGACCTTCAAAGCCGGCTAATGTGAGTTCATGGTTGCGTAATGTATCGGTCAGTTTTCCACATGGATTGAACACCTTGGTGCCTGTGTCAAGGCGTAAGGCGGATGCCGGCAACGCCACGCCAGCCGTCGCCATCGTCGCTGCCTGGAGAAACACTCTCCTATTCATGCAGCACCCTGTCTGTGGGCTCAATGATGGTTTCTTCGTGTACATCACGGAACAGCAACATGTCTCCCAGTTTCGCTTCGCGGTGTACGGTGAACCCACATGTCCCGTCGAAAGCCACCGGGTTTTTAAATGTCCCGAAGAGAATATCCCACAGCGGAATATCGGCGTAATTCAGATGTTCGGTGCCCGATTGATGGTGCACGCGATGCATTTCGGGCCTTTGGAAGAAGTACCCCACCGGCTGCGGCGTGGTAGTGTTCAGATGCACCAGCAGTTGCGCCGTGATTGTAAGACCTGTGTAGCAGGTTGCCCCAGCTAGATCGAGTCCGAACAACAGGTATACAAGACCCGCGCTGAGAAGCGTATTTGCCGCCGCTTCAAGCGGATGTTTGTAAAACGCTGTCAGCGTCTCCAGCCGGCCAGGGCTGTGGTGTAGCTGATGAAAA
>JBKJMK010000320.1:0-6832 GCA_046596005.1 Usitatibacteraceae bacterium
TCGGTTTCACACCGATGCGGCCGAATGTCTTGCCGTTGTCCGTGATGGATTCCGGGATCACAATCAAATTGATCGGCGTACCCGCGCGTTCGATTTCAATCTCTGTTGCCAGCAAAGGCCGCGTGGAAATCTGCGTCACCAGTACCTCCCATCGATCCACGGGCGTTCCCTGTACTTTGAGTACGCGGTCGCCCACTCTCAACCCGGCGCGATCTGCCGCACTGCCTTTGACGACTTCATCCAAAACTGGCAGTACTTTCATGCGATACGCGGACATGCCAACTTTGGCTAGATAATCCTTGTCAAGATCGTCCTTGCTCACTGCATCGAGATTGAGGCGCTTTAACTGACTGCGACCGCGGGTATCTTCAACCGTAATCTCGACGTTGCCCCGGTTAACGGCGGCTTCCAGCAGTGCAAGCCTGGCATCACCCCAAGTCCTGACTGCCCGATCATCGACCCGGGTGATCAGATCAAACTCTTCAAACCCTCCGCGCGCCGCAGCAGAATTGGCCGTGGGTACTGCAAGATAGGGTTTGGTGCCCGGCAAGCCGGAAACGAACAGCGCCCAGTAGAGAAACGCCGCCAACAGAAAATTGGCGAGCGGGCCGGCGAGTACGATCACGATTCGCTGCCACACGGTTTTATTGTTGAATGCGCGCGCCTTGTCTGCTGTGGTAGCACTGCCATCGCGCTCATCGGCCATCTTTACGTAGCCGCCGAGCGGCAATACGCCGATAACCCACTCGGTTTGGTCAGGACCGGCTTTCCGGAGCCATATGGGGCGACCAAAGCCAATCGAAAAACGCAAAATTTTTACATTGCACCAGCGCGCAGCCCAGTAGTGACCGAGTTCATGAATGGTCACCAGGATACCAATGGCTGCCGCAAAAGCGGCGATGGTGGTGAGGAATGAGAGGAACGACATGGAAGAGTTTGGTCTTACGTGAGGATCATTTGGCGGCAGCGTATTGGAGGACGGAACTTGCAATTCGTTCACGGGCGGCCACGCGCGCGGTCGAATCGGCAAAGAGAACATCGACCAAGGTCGCCGCCGGGGTGATTTTCGCATTGTTCAGCACATCTTCGATCACACGCGGTATCTCGTTGAATGGAAGATTACCATTCAAAAATGCGTCGACCGCCACTTCGTTGGCAGCGTTGAGGACTGCTGGCGCTACACCACCCATACGTAGTGCGTCGTAGGCTAAACGCATACAAGGAAATCGCTCGGTATCCATCTTGATGAACTCCAGCTTGCCGGCTTTAACGAGGTCAAGCGCGCTAACGCCTGCTTCAAGACGATCCGGGTAGCCCAATCCGTAAGCAATCGGTGTGCGCATGTCCGGATTGCCCAACTGCGCGATCACAGAGCCGTCAAGATACTCGACCATCGAGTGCACGATGCTTTGCGGGTGCACGACGACCTCGATCATTGATGCTGGCGCGTTGAATAGCCAGTGCGCCTCGATGACTTCGAGTCCCTTGTTCATCATGGTCGCCGAATCAACGGAAATTTTTCGACCCATCACCCAATTCGGATGGGCGCACGCTTGATCGGGTGTCACGCTGGCAAGCTCGCTGATCGAACGTGTGCGAAATGGTCCGCCAGACGCGGTAAGGATGATTTTTCGTACGCCGACAGCCGCCAGACCGTCGCCAAAATGACGCGGCAATGATTGAAAAATCGCATTGTGCTCGCTATCGATTGGCAGCAATGTAGCGCCATTGTCACGGACTGCATTCATGAAAATCTGCCCCGCCATCACCAACGCTTCTTTATTGGCAAGCAGCACTGTTTTGCCCGCGCGCGCAGCGGCAAGCGACGAGGGCAAGCCAGCTGCACCGACGATGGCAGCCATCACAACATCCGTGTCTGCGTGCGCAGCAATCTCGGCGAGCGCGTGGTCGCCGGCCCGCACTTCAGTGCCGCAACCGGTCGCCTTTAACCGCGCACGCAGTGCCTCGCCGCGTGCCACATCCGGCACTGCGGCAAAGCGTGGGCGAAATTTCTCGCATTGCGCGGCGAGTTCTTCGACGCGCAACGACGCGGATAAGGCAAAAACGCGGAAGCGATCCGGGTGGCGTGCGATCACATCCAGTGTGCTCACGCCGATGGAACCGGTTGAACCGAGAATCGTGACGTTTTTCAAGCTTGTGCCACTCATGACCTTGCAAACATCAGGACGTACAAACCAGCGAGCGGCAAAGTAGACGTTAACGCATCAATTCGGTCAAGAATTCCGCCATGTCCCGGCAACAGATTGCTGGAATCTTTCATTCCGGCGCCGCGCTTCATCCACGATTCAAACAGGTCGCCAATGATCGACGTCGCTGCCAACAATGCAAAAAATGCAAGCAGCGCAACCAGGTTTGATTGCAGCGCCTGTGCCCACGCATGCTGGCCAACAAAACTATTGGACAGGAGGGTCTGCGAAAGAAAAAAATACCCCACTACACCAGCGATACCGCCCAGCGCGCCTTCAATTGTTTTACCCGGACTGATGGCCGGCGCAAGTTTATTTTTACCGAACCGTTTGCCGACAAAATAGGCCGTAATATCGGCCACCCATATAATAGCGGTCAACATCAGCAGCAGCCACGGGCTCACGTCACGCAGAAAGAGTAATGCCAACCAGGTTGGATACACCACGACCCAGCCGGACAGCGCGACAATCCAGCGGTCCGGTCGCCACAATTTCAACAGCCACAGCGGTGCGACGACAAGCCAGAAAAGCGCGGCACCGACGAAACCCGCCAGTGCCAGCGAAGAAAACGTAATCCCGCCTAATCGTCCTAGATGGTAAGTGAGAAAAATTCCGACGCATAGCAGCAGTGAAAGCGCCAAAAAAATGCGTGCGCCAACAATAGAGAGCTGGCAAAAACGGCTCCACTCCCAGCATGCGACGATTGCAATACCGAACGTGAATACACCCCATGCCCAATTCGGGAAAAGAAATAGCGCGATCAATATGATCGGCAGGAGCAGAAGTGCGGTAATGATGCGCGTCTTTAGCACGATGATCCGAAGTGGTTACCAGCTGAAGGAGATAAAGGGCGCGATTGCTGCAATTGCAAAGGTGCTAAGCCGCGCTAACGTTGCTGGCATCTTTGCTCTGCGCTAACTGCTCGCTGGTGCGCCCAAAGCGGCGTTCGCGCAGTCGAAAGGAGTCAATCGCCTTCAACAGGCTCTCCCGACCGAAGTCAGGCCACAGTTCCTGGGTGAAATGGAATTCGGTGTAGGCCAGTTGCCAGAGGAGAAAGTTGCTGATGCGCTCTTCGCCGCCGGTGCGAATGAAAAGGTCCGGTTCAGGCGCGTACGACATCGAGAGATGCCGCGCCAATTCTTCTTCAGTTATTTCTTGAAACTCCAGCATTGGTGCGCCTTTCTGAGCACTTATGCCCTGCAACGCCCGTAATTGCTGGAGTTTTTCATTTTGCGCATTATTTGCTGCCTGGAGAATGTCCCAACGACCGCCGTAGTTTGCCGCAATCGTCAAGGTGAGTTTCGTGTTGTCCCTGGTGATCTCTTCGGCGCGTGCGACAAGCTCCCGAATGCGTGGACCGAACGGCAGTAAATCGCCGATCACCTTGAAACGGACTTTATTTTCGTGCAGCTTGGCGACTTCGTTTTCAAGCGCCGCCATAAACAACTGCATGAGCACCGATACTTCTTCGGCCGGTCGACGCCAGTTTTCACTGGAAAACGCGAAAAGTGTCAGATATTCAATACCGAGGTCGCCACAGGTTTTGACGGTATCGCGCACCGCACCGACACCACGCTTGTGACCCGCCACACGCGGCAGAAGGCGTTGCTTGGCCCAGCGACCGTTGCCATCCATGATGATCGCCACATGCCGGGGCACATCACCGGATTCCGGCACGGTCTGCGTGGAGCTCGTATGCATGGAGCGCGAGGCGATGTAAGAGTGAAGGCGGCCTAAACCGACATCAACTCTTTCTCCTTGTCGGCGACCGCATGGTCAACATCCTTGATAAAGCGATCCGTCAGCTTTTGAATATCATCTTGCGCGCGCTTCTCATCATCTTCAGGAATTGTCTTTGCCTTCAGCGCATCCTTGAGCGCGGTATTGGCATCGCGGCGGATATTGCGGATCGCAACCTTGGCGTGCTCGCCGTCGGCCTTGACGACTTTAGCAAGCTCTTTGCGGCGCTCTTCAGTCAGCGCCGGCATCGGTACCCGGATTGAGTCGCCTGCGGAAGTCGGATTCAGGCCGAGACCCGAATCGCGGATTGCCTTCTCAACCACTGACGCGAGTTTCTTTTCCCACGGCTGCACAGTGATCGTGCGAGCATCCGTTAATGTCACGTTGGCCACCTGCTTCAAACCCATCATCGAGCCGTAATAGTCAACCTGAATGTGATCCAGTAGCCCGGTGTGGGCGCGACCGGTACGCACCTTGCCGAGATCGCTTTTCAACGTCTCAAGCGATTTACCCATTTTTTGTTCGGATTGCTTTTTCAGGTCTGCAACATTCATGCGCTCACTCCAGAAAAATACTCAAGCGTGCACCAGTGTACCTTCATCTTCGCCCATGACGACTCTTTTCAGGGCACCCTGCTTGAAGATCGAAAACACGTTGATGGGCAGTTTTTGGTCGCGACAAAGTGCGATCGCGGTAGCGTCCATCACCTTCAAATTTTTGATCATGGCTTCATCAAACGTAATGTGATGATAGCGCGTTGCCGTCTTGTCCAGCTTCGGGTCTGCTGTGTAAACGCCATCGACCTTGGTCGCCTTCAATACAATTTCGGCTTCCATTTCGCGACCGCGCAATGCGGCAGCGGTATCGGTGGTAAAGAACGGATTACCCGTGCCGGCTGCGAATACAACGACTTTGCCTTCTTCGAGATAGCGCATCGTCTTGCCACGAATATATGGCTCGACGACCGGCTCAATGTTGATCGCCGACTGCACGCGCGGTGTCATGCCCGCTTTCGAAAGTGCATCCTGCAACGCCAGTGAATTGATTACCGTCGCGAGCATGCCCATGTAATCCGCAGTCGCGCGATCCATGCCTGCCGCGCTTGTGGATACGCCGCGGAAAATATTGCCGCCGCCGATGACGATACCCATCGCCACGCCCATATCTGAAACTTCCTTGATCTCCCCAACGATGCGCTCGATAGTGGGCCGATTGATGCCAAATGCATCTTCACCCATCAGCGCTTCACCGGACAATTTGAGGAGGATACGTTGATACTTGGGCTTCGTCATCACTCGTCCTTTTCTTGGGTTTTCAAGTTTAATTGCGGATTGTGTCTGCAATCAGGCAAATACATCGCGCGATAAAAATCCGGGAAGCGTTGTCTCCGCTTCCCGGATTTGAAACAAATTACGCCGGAACCAGCTCGGCATCGCCCTTGTCGTTCTTGGGCTTTGCCGCGGCCGCTGCTTCTGCAACTTCCGCTGCAAAATCAACCACCTTCTTTTCAATGCCTTCGCCAACAATGAACAGCGTGAACGCATTGATGACTGCACCTTTAGACTTCAGCAGCGCTTCAATGGTCATCTTGTCGTCCTTCACAAACGGCTGCGAAAGCAACGCCACTTCCTTCATGAATTTGGCAGCAGATCCCTCAACCATCTTGGCGACAATCTCCGCAGGCTTGCCGGACTCAGCTGCTTTCTGACGCGCGATTTCGCGTTCCTTTTCCACCAGGCCTGCAGGCACATCCGCCATCGACAAGGCCACCGGCTTCGATGCGGCGATATGCATTGCCACATCCTTGGCCATGATTACGTCACCACCGGTGATATCGACGAGTACGCCAACTTTGGCGCCGCCATGGATGTAACTATTGAGCGTACCGGTGGTCGCCGCACGGACGAAGCGGCGAATTGACAGGTTCTCGCCGATCTTGCCGATCAATGCCTTGCGGGTTTCTTCCACGCTCATGCCGTTGATGGTCAGCCCTGAAAGTGCCGCGACATCCGCTGGATTCTGTGTGGCCACCATTTCCGCGAGCTTCGCCGACAGGGCGAGGAAGTCGTCGTTCTTCGCCACGAAATCGGTTTCGCAATTTACTTCGACAATCGCGCCAAGCTTTTGGTCAGCCGAAATATGGATTGCAACCACGCCTTCGGCCGCAATGCGACTGGCCGCTTTGCTGGCCTTGTTGCCGAGCTTCACGCGGAGAATTTCCTCCGCTTTTTCCATTTCGCCGCCCGCTTCGGTCAGCGCTTTTTTGCACTCCATCATCGGTGCGTCTGTCTTCTCGCGCAATTCTTTGACCATTGCTGCCGTAATCTCTGCCATTTCCGTTTCCTATCCTGTTAACGTCGGTCGAACCACCATTGAGCGTCAGTGTGCGCTTGGCGACCTTGTGATTTTCCAAACAACTGTGACTTAAAAAAAAGGGGCCGGAGCCCCTTTTTCCCGATTTCGAAACTTACTTCGCTTCTTCCTCGGTGACTTCGACCAACTCTCCACCGGGCGCGACCATTTCCTGAATGACGGCATTCTTGCCTTCGAGGATCGCATCGGCAACACCACGTGCATACAAGCGGATCGCGCGGGTCGAGTCGTCGTTGCCCGGGATAACGTAGTCAACCCCATCGAGCGAGTTGTTGGTATCGACCACACCGATAATCGGCACGCCGAGCTTTCTGGCTTCGGTCACGGCAATCTTGTGGTAGCCGACATCGATCACGAAAATCGCGTCCGGTACGCCGCCCATCTCCTTGATGCCGCCCATCGAGCGCTGGAGTTTTTCCATTTCGCGCGAATACATCAGCGCTTCTTTTTTGGACAATTTCTCGAGTGAGCCATCTTCAGCCATCGCTTCGAGTTCTTTCAGTCGCTTGATC
>JBKJMK010000063.1:0-17626 GCA_046596005.1 Usitatibacteraceae bacterium
CTGCCACGCGCATGGCGGCGCGCTTGGGGGGATGAGCACACGAGGGTACCGCGTGAAAGGTGGGAGGTTGGTGAAATGAAGCGCAGGGGCTATGCACTACATCCTTCGCCTGTCACAAGTGCGAAGGCCGGGATGGGGGTGCGCCAGAACGGCAAGGCTGGCCCGGGCAACACGAAGGAAGAAAAGTGATCGGCCGCCTATCCGGCACATTGCTGGAAAAAAATCCCCCGCAAATATTGCTCGATGTCGGCGGCGTTGGTTACGAAGTCAACGTGCCCATGAGCACCTTCTACAACCTGCCAAAAATTGGCGAGAAACTCGCGTTATTTACACAACTGATCGTCCGCGAAGACGCCCATCTGCTGTACGGTTTTGGCACAGAAGCCGAGCGCGCGACGTTCAAACAGCTGCTCAAAGTAAGTGGCGTGGGGCCTAAGGTCGGATTGGCCGTGTTGTCTGGCATGAGCGTGAATGATCTAGCTGAAGCAGTCGCGACACAGGAGAGCGGACGTCTGACCAGAGTGCCCGGCATCGGCAAAAAGACGGCGGAAAGGCTGCTGCTGGAATTAAAGGACAAGCTAAAGGTCGATGTCCGCATAACAGTGGGTGGCGAAGCGGCGAAGCCAACTTCCGCCGCCGATATTTTAAACGCGCTGATGTCGCTTGGTTACAACGAGAAAGAAGCGCTCTACGCGATCAGGGAATTACCGAAAGACGTGACGGTGTCGGACGGTATCCGGCAAGCATTAAAGTTGCTCTCAAAATCCTGAGCCTGTCGCGTAAAATGCCATCATGATCGAAGAAGACCGACTCATTTCAGGCGGCAAGGCCTCTGTGCACGAAGAGGCCCAGGAGCGCGCACTTCGCCCCAAGTTGTTGCAGGAGTATGTAGGCCAGCAAAAAATCCGCGATCAGCTTTCAATTTTCATTGAGGCTGCACGCAGCCGCAAGGAGCCGCTGGATCACACGTTGCTGTTCGGCCCCCCGGGGCTGGGCAAAACCACGCTGGCACATATTATTGCCCGTGAGATGGGCGTAAACCTTAAACACACGTCGGGTCCGGTGCTCGAACGCGCAGGCGATCTCGCTGCGATGCTGACCAATCTGGAGCCGAACGATGTGTTGTTCATCGACGAGATTCATCGTTTGAATCCGGTGGTGGAAGAAATTCTTTATCCCGCGCTGGAGGATTACCAGATCGATATCATGATCGGCGAAGGTCCTGCGGCGCGTTCCGTGAAGCTCGATCTGCCACCTTTTACGCTGGTCGGTGCGACCACCCGTGCCGGGATGTTGACCAATCCGTTGCGTGACCGCTTCGGTATCGTCGCGCGGCTCGAATTTTATTCGCCTGCGGAATTGAAGTTGATCGTTTCACGGTCTGCCAAATTACTTAACGTGCCGGTGGATGAAGACGGCGCGGAGGAAATTGCCCTGCGTTCCAGAGGCACACCACGTATCGCCAACCGCTTGTTGCGACGCGTGCGCGATTTCGCGCAAGTGAAAGCAGAAGGTTTTGTCGATAAACCCGTTGCCGATGCCGCATTGAAAATGCTCGATGTCGACCATGTCGGGCTCGACATGATGGACCGCAAATTGCTGCGATGCATTATCGAGAAATTTGCCGGCGGACCGGTAGGCGTTGAAAACCTGGCCGCTGCCATCGGCGAAGAGCGCGACACGATTGAGGATGTATTGGAGCCATACCTGATTCAGCAAGGCTATCTCCAGCGCACCCCGCGCGGCCGGATGGCGACCTTGCTCACCTTTCAGCATTTCGGCATCACCGTACCTGCCAACAGCATTACCGTGCCGGAGTTGTTTTAGTGGCCAAACTGTCCCTCAAAAACGCCCAGCAAACCCCGCTGTTCACCTTCGATTTCCCACAGCGTGTTTACTTCGAGGACACGGATGCCGGCGGCGTCGTGTATCACGCGCAGTATGTAAAATTTCTCGAACGCGCCCGCACCGAATGGCTGCGTTATCTGGGCTTTACCAATAGCGAACTGGTGCGTAAATACAAAATGCTATTCATCGTCAGCGAGATTGCGGTGGAATTCGTTAAACCAGCCAAGCTCGATGATGCGATCAACATTAGCGTTGGAATTGAGACTCTGGGCCGAGTCCGTGTGACATTTCATCAGGAAATCCGGCGTGGCGAAGACATTCTGGTGAAGGCCAAAGTGTCGGTTGCAACGGTTTCGGCGGAAAGCTTCAAACCGATTGAAATACCTGCCGATGTGAAAAAGAAAATGGAGGCGTCGTGCTGAACCTTTCAAACGACATGGCGATTTTATCGCTCATTGTTCATGCGTCGATCATCGTCAAAATTGTGATGGCGATACTGATCCTCGCGTCGATGATGTCGTGGTGGTACATATTCGTGAAAATGTTTGCGGTGCGGCGCGCGAAGAATCAGGTCGAAGAATTCGAGCGCGAATTCTGGGGCGGCACCGACATCGTCGGCCTTTATCAGCGGGCCAGCGCCGGGCAGTATGAGCCGGCGGGAATGGAGCGCATATTTGAGGCCGGTTTCAAGGAGTACTTGAAGCTTAAAAGCCGCAGCGGTGCTGATATCGGCGCTTTGATGGATGGAACCCGCCGCGCAATGAAGGCCACGTTTCAACGCGAGCTTGATTATCTCGAAGCGCATTTGTCTTTTCTGGCGACCGTCGGCTCGGTGAGTCCTTACATTGGATTATTCGGGACGGTGTGGGGAATCATGAATTCATTCCGCAGTCTGACCAACATGGCGCAAGCGACGCTGGCGCAAGTTGCGCCAGGGATGGCTGAAGCGTTAATTGCAACCGCCATTGGTCTTTTCGCCGCGATTCCCGCCGTGATTGCCTACAACAAATACACGGCTGAAATCGATCGGTTGGCAAATCGCTACGAGAGCTTTATGGAAGAATTCACCAACATCCTCCAGCGTCAGGCCGTCCACTGATGATGCGAAGGCGTCGTCGTGCAATGGCAGAAATTAACGTCGTTCCTTACATAGACGTGATGCTGGTATTGCTGATTATATTTATGGTCGTGGCGCCAGCGATCCAGCCGGGACAAATTGATTTGCCAAGCGTAGGCCAAGCCCTGAATCCAACCGTTGCACCACTCGAGGTTCGCATCAAGCGCGACGGGACCATAACGCTGGTTGATCGCCAGCAAGGCGGGCAGGAGCAAGCCGTAACGCGCGAAAAACTGTTGCAGGCAGTGAAAGCCATACAGTTGAATCATCCCGAGCAGGCAGTTGTGATCAATGCCGACAAGAATCTGAAATACGACGACGTGCTGCGGGTAATGGATATCTTGCAGGGAGGCAAGATCAAGCGCGTCGGGTTACTCGTAAAGCCGGACAAATAGCATGACCTATCCCCCACCCGTTTCAAAGCGCCGCCACTCACCGTTGATCGAGCGCACCGAGCCAGGCAGACTGCCTGCAGCACTGCTCGCCATGGTCGTGCACTGCGCTTTTTTTGCGTTGATCGTGTTCGGCGTTTCATGGCAGGTCAAGCAACCTGATCCCGCGATTGCAGAGCTTTGGGACACATTACCGCCGATGCAAAACATTCGTGAGGTGATGCCGACACCTGTGCCAATCGAGCCTGAAGTCGTTCAGCCGCCGAAGATAGAACCGAAAGTTGAGCCGAAGGTAGAGAAAGCACCGCCGCAGCCAAGCCAGGCGGAAATCAACTTGCAAGCCAAGCGCGATAAGCTCGAAAAAGCGGAACGCGAAAAACAATTGCGTGAAGAAAAGGCGCTCAAAGAAAAACAAAAACTGGCCGACATTGAAAAGAAACGCAAGGAAGACGACGCAAAACAAAGAGCCGCGCAAAAAATAGTTGATGACAGGACGCGTGCCGAGCAGGTTGCAAAAGAGTCGGCTGCGGCGACTGCGCGCAACGCATCGCTGAACGAATACGGTGCCAAGATTGCAAAGCTCATCAAGGACCGCGCCAATATTCCCGACGCTGTCACCGGCAGGCCGGAAATTCAGGTACGCGTTCGGTTGCTGGTGAACGGCGTAATTTTGGACGCGCAAGTTGTGAAGCCCTCGGGTGATAGAGTCTATGATGACGCTGTCGAGCGCGCCATCAATGGCATTCGCAACTGGCCGCAGCCGGAGAATGCGGAACTTTTTGGTGGCAAGCGTGAACTTATCCTGAACATACGCCACGAACGCTAACGGACTTGCAAATAGTTCTGACGCGTGTTGACGCATACTTCTGGTTCCGTACCGCCCTTTTCAAAGGTGGACTGTCGCAACACTCACTAATGGGCACACGCCAATACATGTTTAAACGACTCAATATTATCCGCGACATCGCAGCCGTCGCCCTCCTCGCCAGCGGGTTGCTATTCGCCGCCATCGCGCACGCCCAACTCACCATCAATGTCGAGACCAGTTCCGGCCGCACCGTGCCCATCGCGATCGCACCATTCGCGCTGGAAGCGAATGCGCCGCAAAACATCACGCCGCTCATCGCTGCAAATCTGGCGCGCTCGGGCATGTTTCGCATCGTCAATACTGTGGGCATCAGCAATTTACCGACGGAACCATCGCAAGTAAATTTTGTTGATTGGTCCGGTCGTAGTACGGAAGCACTCGTCATTGGCGCATTTAAACCGCTGGCGGATGGGCGCTTCGAGGTAAGTTTCCGGCTTTTTGACGTGGCCAAACAAAATCAACTGATGACGACTTCGTATGTCGTGAGCGCGTCGCAGTTGCGTGCGACCGCGCACAAAATTTCCGATGAAATTTACGAGAAACTGATCGGCGAAAAAGGTGTATTTTCAACGCGTATCGCCTATGTGCTCAAGCGTGGCACACGCTTTGAACTACAGGTCGCGGATGCAGATGGATTCAATCCGCAGGCGGTGCTGGTGTCGCCGGAACCGATCGGTTCGCCGAAATGGTCGCCCGACGGTAACAAGATCGCCTATGTCTCTTTTGAGAGCCGCAAATCGACTGTGGTCGTCCAGGATATGGTCACCGGTCAACGCAAAGTGGTTGCCAATTTTCGTGGCGACAACACCGCGCCAAGTTGGTCGCCTGACGGCAGCAGGCTCGCCATCTCGCTTTCTAAAGATGATATTTCACAAATTTACCTGGTACCGGCGAGTGGCGGAGAGCCAGTGCGACTCATGCAAAGCAACGCCATCGACTCCGGGGCCGCCTTCACGCCGGACGGCAGAGACATCATATTTTTCTCTGATCGGTCCGGTGGCCCTCAGCTGTACCGCGTGCCCGTCACCGGCGGCGAGGCAAAGCGTTTGACCTTTGAGGGAACCTACAACACGTCGCCGCGCCTGAGCGCTGACGGAAAATTCGTCGCTTTCGTCAACCGCGAAGGCGGAAAGCTTCGCATCGCGACGCTTGAACTGGCGACCGGACAGCGCACCATCCTTACCGATGGCCCACTCGACGACAGTCCCAGTTTTTCACCCAACGGCCGGACAATTTTGTACGAAGACAAGTCAGGAGGCCGCGGCAAGCTGGGTGCCGTTTCATCCGACGGTCGCGTCAAGTGGAAGGTGGTTTCGCAGGTGGGCGACGTTCGTGAGCCGGCGTGGGGGCCCTATGGTTCGTCCAGTGCGCGGTAGCGCACAGACGAGACTAACAAAAAAGCATAAACTGGGCGGTGTTCATTGGAAGTCCCGTTAATCATCTGGAGAAAAAACGTGAAAAAAGCTCTGATCGGAATTGGAATGATGGTGTTGCTTGCCGCCTGCGCAAGCAAAGACCCTGTGGCAACAACCAAGGTTGAAGATCGCACCCCCGCGACGGGAACCGGCACAACCGGCACACCCACAACCGGTACCACCCAGAACACACCAGTCACAGGTACGGCAGGCAATAACGCTCTCAGGGATCCCAGCAATCTGCTTTCCAAGCGCGTGGTGTATTTTGATTACGACATCGATGCCGTGAAGCCGGAATTCGCATCGCTGGTCCAGGCCCACGCGACTTATCTGACGCAGAACCGCAGCCGCAAGGTGCGCCTTGAGGGGCATGCTGACGAACGTGGTTCGCGCGAATACAACATGGCACTCGGCCAGCGCCGTTCCAATGCAGTACGCAAGGCGACCTCGGTATTGGGTGTCGGCGACGAACGCATGGAAACGATCAGCTTTGGCGAAGACAAACCAAAAGGCAGCGGCCACGATGAAGCCTCCTGGGCGCAAAACCGTCGCGTTGAGATTGTGTATGACGGAGAATAATTTTAGCTAGATCACCAACCTCACCCTCGGCCATTCTTCCGCCCTCGGGAGAATGGCGCAGGATTAAAGGGCGCGCGGTATTTGGCGCATTTCAGGCCTGGAAGCCGCGCCAGTGTTGGCGTTGTTATGGTGAGATTTTTTTCACTAATTGAAACGTGTCGTACCGGTAATCCGTTGCGACAATATTTTTCTGTGCGGCACTGCGTTATCGCGGCCGCCGCAGATGCCGGAAATTCAAAATACATTTCAAACTCGCAAGAGTCCATCACCAATGGCCAAAATTCCATTTCACATTCTGCGCTTCCCGCTGTTGCTCGCCTTAATCGCGTTCAGTCTGAATGCCGCCGCCGGTCTATTCGACGATGAAGAAGCGCGCCGCGACATTAGAAGCCTGCGGGCGCAGGCCGAGCAGCAAAATCGCGATAACGATGCCCGTCTAATGCGGCTCGAGGAATCGATCAAGAACCTTGGCATCATTCAATTGTTAAACCAGATCGAGCAGCTGAATATCGAGATCGCGAAACTTCGCGGGCAGGTTGAGGTGATGTCAAATCTGGACGACCAACTCACCAAACGCCAGCGCGACTTTTACCTTGATATCGATACGCGATTGCGCAAGCTCGAAGGATTGCCCCCCGATGTGGCAGCTGGTTCTTCAGCGGTCCCTGCGGCTACTTCACTGACCGCAGCAGCGCCATCGTCACCCCCCACCAGCGCAGCGCAGCTCGCTGCATTGCGTGCAAGAGAAGAAGCGGTCTACGATGTCGGCTCGAACGCGTTTAAACGCGGTGATTACGTCGCAGCGATCCGCGCATTCCAGACCTTTATCAAAGATTATCCGGCGGGGCAGTTAGTGCCGAATGCGCACTACTGGACGGGAATCAGCTATTTCAATCTTCGCGATTACGGCAGTGCGCGCACCTCGCAAGACGCGTTACTGAAGCAATTTCCTGATTCAGCAAAAGCACCCGACGCGCTGCTTGCGCTGGCGAGTATTTACGTCGAAATCGGTGACATTGGTTCCGCGCGCAACGCGCTTGAAGATGTCATTGCCAGGTATCCGGCATCCGAGGCTGCCGGCAAGGCGCGAATGCGCCTCCCGTCGCTCCGTCGCTAGTTTACTGCGCCATCCGTGACGACCCTCACAAAGATTCCTGCTGCGAACCTTCGCATAGCCGAAGGAAAGAAGGCAGCTGACGCACGCACCCCCTCGATCTCACGCGCCAACACCCTGCGCATCAATGAAATATTTTTTTCATTGCAAGGTGAGTCGAGCCGCGTCGGCCTGCCGACAGTGTTTATCCGCTTGACAGGTTGCCCCTTGCGTTGTGGCTATTGCGATACCGCATACGCATTTCACGACGGCAAAACGCGCTCAATCGTCGATGTCATCACGGAAATTTCGCAGTACCAAACGAGATACGTTTGCGTGACAGGCGGCGAACCGCTGGCACAGAAGAGCTGCGTCACATTGCTCACCAAACTGTGTGACCTCGGCTACTCGGTGTCATTGGAGACAAGTGGCGCCATCGACATCGCCGAAGTTGATCAGCGGGTGTCCCGCATTGTCGATATCAAAACGCCGGGATCGGGAGAAGTCGATAAGAATCGTTGGGAAAATTTGGCGCTGCTGACACGCGAGGACGAAATCAAGTTTGTCATTACTTCGGAGGCCGACTACCGCTGGGCGGTTGCGCTGCTTGACGAGAAAAAATTAATTGACGCCGCGCCGGTGCTGTTTTCACCTGCGTTCAATGAAGTGAGTCATGAACAGCTTGCCGGGTGGATTTTGCGTGATCGATTGAAGGTGCGCATGCAGGTTCAATTGCACAAGATTATCTGGGGCGAGAAGCGGGGCGTATGAACACCCACCGGCTCGCCCAACAGCCGCCAAAGCCGCGTGCAGTCGTGCTGCTTTCCGGCGGACTCGATTCTGCCACCGTGCTGGCGATGGCGCATGAGCGGCATTATGAGACCTACGCGCTGTCGTTTGACTACGGGCAGCGGCATCGTTCCGAGTTGCAGGCGGCAGTAGCTGTTGCGCACAGGCTGGGCGCGAAGGAACATCGCGTGATCAAGCTTGATCTTACCGGGTGGGGCGGCTCTGCGTTGACGGACGAAAATATAGCAGTACCAACCACGCCAACCGCAGGCATCCCGATCACCTACGTGCCCGCGCGTAACACGATTTTTTTGTCGCTGGCACTCGCATGGGCCGAAACACTCAACGCCCCGAATATTTTTGCCGGCATGAACGCAGTGGATTATTCCGGCTATCCGGATTGCCGACCGGATTACATCGCGGCCTATCAAACCATGGCACGTTTGGCGACCAGAGCGGGCGTGGAGGGCGGCGAGTTGGTCATCCACACGCCCATCATCGACATGAGCAAAGCTGACATCGTTCGGGAAGGTACACGACTGGGTGTGGACTACGGCCTGACAGTTTCCTGCTATCAGGCCGATGCCGATGGCCGCGCATGTGGCGTGTGTGATTCGTGTCGGCTGCGAAAAGACGGGTTTCTTGCGGCAGGTGTTGCGGATCCAACGCGCTATGCCTGATTACCGGAAGGCCGTTGGGTTCCGTTGTGTGCCGTTGCACCTGGTGCAATAATGTATTTCAACAAATTAATGCCAAATGACTAACGCCACAAACCTCGCATCCACCGTCGCCTGGCTCGGCTTCGTCATCGCCTTCGTGCTTGGCGCAATCTCCGCGCGCACCCAGTTCTGCACGCTCGGCGCAGTAGCGGATATCGTCAACATGGGTGACTTCACGCGCATGCGCATGTGGGTACTCGCGATGGCGATCGCGATTCTAGGCGCGCAGGGCCTTTACGCGGCAGGTCTGATCGATCTTTCCAAAGCTTTCTACACGCGCCCGAATATCACCTGGCTTTCCTATGTAGTCGGCGGATTGATGTTCGGCATCGGCATGACAATGGCCAGCGGCTGCGGCAGCCGCACATTGGTTCGCATCGGTGGCGGCAATTTGAAATCAATTGTCGTGTTCGCGTTCCTGGCCATCGCCGCTTACATGACAATGAAGGGATTATTTGGCGTGTGGAGGGTAAACACGCTCGATGCCGTCGCGATTGATGTTTCGCAACACGGCATTGCCACGCAAGAGCTGGGTGCACTGGTTGCGCCCTTGCTTAACGTCAGCAAAAAAGCCGCGCAGATAATATTGGCGTGCCTGATCGCCGGACCGATGCTGATATTCGTGTTGATCAGCCGCGAATTCCGATCCAGTCTTGATGCCTGGCTTGGTGGCCTGGGTTATGGCATCGCCGTGGTGGCTGGCTGGTACATCACCGCCCACATTGGCTTCGGCGAAAACGCCGACACGCTGGAGATGATGTTTTTCGGCACCAACAGTAAGGCTGCGGAATCGCTCACCTTCGTCGCACCTTATGCATATAGCCTGGAACTGATGATGCTTTGGAGCGACAAATCGCTCATGGTCACCTTTGGCATCAGTTCCACGCTCGGCATGATTTTAGGTGCACTCGCGTATTCGCTTCTCACCAAACGATTTCGCTGGGAAGGCTTTGCCAGTATCGACGACACCCGCAATCACATCGTCGGCGCCGTGTTGATGGGTGTGGGCGGCGTCACCGCGCTGGGCTGCACGATTGGCCAGGGCGTGACTGGCTTGTCGACGCTGGCAGTAGGCGCTTTTCTTGCGCTGGCTGCGATGATCGTTGGATGCGGTGCGACGCTCAAGTATCAGTATTGGAAGTTGATGCAGGAGTAGCAGGGCGGCCCGCAACGACTGATTTCTACAAGCGCACTTCAAGCCGCATCGTCACGGATGGAAAAGTCTTGCCGTCAGTGAACACGCTTTGCAGCTGGTTGCCGACGAAGATTGATGTGGTGTTCAGGCTGTCGCGCGCGGCGACGTTCGATACCGCCACGCGCAGCTTGGTTGAGGAATCAAACGTGTACAGCACATAGGCATCAATGACACGCTTGACGCCAATGGATTGTAGCTGTGTGTTTGTCTGCTGAAGTTTGTAGGCGGGCGTAAAGCCAACGTTACCGCCGATGCTGATCGGACTTCCGCGGAACCGATAGTCGGCACCGAGGTTTCCGGTGGCGCCCGGCTGAGAATCAATCCGGTTGTTCGGGCCAATAACGCCGGTCACGTTCGAGCGAAATACGTTTGCATTGGCGCGGATGTTTATTGCCGGCGCGCCGTCGATAATTTCGGGGAGCTGGAACTTGGCATCGAATTCAATGCCGCTGGTGACGGCATCGCCAATGTTTTGCGGACGCGAAACATAGCGCGGGCTGGTTGCCCAGGAGACATTTTCGAGTGTGGTCACACTGCGAATCAGATCCTTGATGCGGCGCGTAAAAAGATTGACCGACAAAATGCCGCCGGATTTGAGGAAATTCTCATAGGCCAGATCGACGCCATTGGCAATTTCGGGTTTCAGGTTGGGATTTCCGGCCCGGTCCGGGCTGGTTGCCGGGTCCGGGCCTCAATACGCTCTATCCCGTGCCGGGTCCAAACCCGGCAACCAGCCCGGACCGGGCGGGAAATCCAAACCTGAAACCCGAAATTGCCAATGGCGTCGATCTGGCAATTTCGGGTTTCAGGTTGGGATTTCCGGCCCGGTCCGGGCTGGTTGCCGGGTTCGGGCCCGGCACGGGATAGAGCGTATTGAGGCCCGGCCGCGCCACCAGATTTTGTGTTGTCGGCGCGCGATAGCTCTGCGTGAGTGCGATGCGGATCTGATCGCGCTTCGGTGCATCGAAGCGCCAAACCCCCTGCGCAAGCGGGTTCAGTACGCGACTGTTGTTGCGCACCGGATTGCTCGCAGCGTCGCTTCGCGTTTCAATTTCTTCCCAACGCGCACCGAAGTACGACGACCATTGCGGCGAGGGGTCCCATTCGTCCTGCAAATAAAATGCGCGCCTGCGCGTCGACACATTAACGACATCACCGAAATCAGCCAACTGAGACACACCGTTGAGCCGTGTTACGGAATTGTCTTCGCGTTTAACGCCTTCGAATTCCCAGCCGCCGACGATGACGTGTTTGCCGTCGGCGACGTTGCGGCTCAGCTTGCCTGCCGCGTTCCAGGAACGATCAGTGGTGTCTACGTTTGTGGTCTGGGTCAAGGTACTTACGCCAGTTCTCGCGAACTGGTTGAGGGTCAAATCCGACTTGGATGAAAGCTGACCGACGCTGCCGCGCAGTTCCCAGCGCGTGTCCTGATCGATACGACGATTGATCATGCTCATCAGGCGCGTGACACCGAAGCGGCCGTCAAACGCACTCGCCTGGGTGGCATACGGCGCAGGTGCACTGCCAATCAACTGATCGAGCGTGCTTTCGCTGCGGTTGTGTGATCGACTGCGCACCAGAAACGGCTGAATCGTGAATTGTTCACCTTGCCCCAGACGCCATTGAATACGCGCACTTCCAAACAGGCTGTCACGCTGGTCGTTTGCGCGCGTGAAGCCGCGCTGATCGAGGTCAAGATTGTCGGTCACGGTGTTCAGATAAGTGGTGTGGCTCCCGGTATCGGTAAGTTGATCGTTGCGGTTGAGGGAAACCGTGAAGTTGTAGGTGCCGGTCGGGCTGAAGCTATCGTTGCGCGTCCAGGACAGATTGGGCGAATAGTGATTTCGCTCTTCCTGTACCGAAGCGCGGAGATCGTTATTGCGGGCACGTAAAGGTTCGCGCAGGATGATATTGATGGTGCCCGCAATTGCCCGTGTACCGGTCTCAGCGGTCGGTGCGCGCAGGATCTCGATGCGCTCCACCTGCTCGGGTGTGATCTGTTCGACCGAAAAGCCCGGCGGGATACGCTCGCCGTCGATGAGTATTTGCGTGAAGCCACCGCCCATGCCGCGCATCTGCGGCGCACCGGGCCGTCCCGGGCGTCCCCCCGTTGTCACGCCGGGCAACCGTCGCATTACGTCGCCGAGATTACTGTCGCCATACTGCTCGATGTCTTCCCGGGTAATGATGATCTTCGCGGCGGTCGAATAGCGTCTATCCTCGTTGGCGTTGCGCTGACCGGTGACCTTGATCTCCTCAACGGCCTGATTGGCTGTACCCGGTCGCCGTCCTGCGGCGCTCGATGGTGCGTCAGGTTTCTTTGCGTCGCCCTTTGGCGCGTCGACCTCGGGAGCGTCGCTCTTGGGCGGCTCGGCAGGCGCAGGCTGTTGCGCCTGGACGGTGGCTGCGCACGAAAAAAAGGTCGCACAAACAGCAGCGCGCAGCGTAACGCCACGAATAGGATGGTATTTGTTCATAGAAGCCTGGGCAGGATTGTAATGGCGGGTGGCGCACTGGGATATGTCACCACCGTTAGCGAAAAGTTGCCCGAATTCTATCGACATTCGCGGCATGAAACGTAACGGTTTGTATCAAAGGCATTGTTATCGAAGGTTGGGCTGATGCCTCAAAGTCCAACGCTGGTCATCAACACCACACCGCCGCCCGTTCTAATTAATTGAATCGCCAGTTTCAAACCGGACACCAAGACTTACCCAGCGCCCATCTCGACCTTCACCGCGCTGCGCACCAAACGATGTCGTGAACTGCATATATTTTGGTAGCACCCACCAACGCAGCCCAAGCTGCGCGGTTGCGGGCACACCGCGCTGCCCAAAAACGTCGCCAGCAACGGTCCAGCGTGCCGACGCTTCATGCTCGGTGGCGATGGCCCACGACAATCTATTCTTGCGGCTGCCCGGTGCGGATTCATGATCGGATATAGTGCCCACGTTCACGTGCAAAGCAGTCGCGCCGAATTGCCTGCTGGCAATTGCGTTGAGGATGTTGTGGCGAGTCCCGCTATGGTCACCCGGTTTTTCGTTAACCGACCGAACCGTCGCCGCAGAGATACCAACCGCCCATCCATTTTCTTCTGCGGGCACAAGCACTTTCTTGAATAGATAGACAATGTTGTCCGCGCGTGGCACACCGTCGCGCGTGATGCGTTGGTGACCGATGCCTATTTCTGCATCGAACAGGATATTGCACGCCGACGCGATATCGCGTTCGACGCGGCTGCGGAAGCGCCGTTGCTCGATTTCCAATTAGCACGCGCCGGGTGTAAGGGTGCTGGCATCGTCGGTCGCGAGCGGCGGCGCACACCATGTGGGTGAGGCGAATGCAGCGAAGATGATGGCGATGGTTGCCGATATTTTGCTTACTGTGGTGCGTATTCCAGTCACGTTGCCTCGTCTGTCCGATTGAGTATTTGCCCGAGTATGCCTGAAGCATTGTGTGCAAGGATGGCGCACTTTCCTGGCGCGAAGCTCGACACAAATATTGTCACCGGTCTGATCGCGCCTTGCCTTGCTTTATCGTGAAACTGATAAACACAAGCACTGTCGCGGCTTACGGATCGATATGCCGCCACGAGGCGCGCCAAATGGCGATCTACACTTTCTGTAAATTTGAATCATGCCCAGTTCGCGGGGACGCACCAATCATCATCAACGCCAGCACACAGAAAGCGGCCCCGGCGATAAACGTGAATGACGCACCCATTCGATCCCATATCAGGCCAGCCAAACCACTGGCCAGCAGCATCGCAATCCCGCTGACGAGATTGAAAAATCCATAAGCGGTGCCGCGCAAATCCTCTGGTGCGGTATCGGCAACCATGGTGGCGAGCAAGCCTTGCGTCATACCCATGTGCAGGCCCCAGAGCGCGACGCCTATGCTCATCGACGCCCAATGGCCGCTGTAGGCAAGCGCGACGTCAGCCGCGATGAGTACGCCGAGGCCCCACGCGAGTAGCTGCGTATGGCTCATCGAATCGGAAAGTTTTCCGAATGGATAGGCAGCGACGGCGTAGACCACATTCATGCCGATCAGCACCATCGGTGTCAGCGCGATCGGCAGGCCGCCTTCGTGTGCACGCAACACGAGAAAAGCTTCGCTGAATCGCGCCAGCGTGAATACGCCGCCGATGGCCACCACCCACCAGTACGCGCGGCTCAAGCGCCGCAGATTCTCGCGCCGGATCGGATTGACCCGCTTCACGGTCTGCTTCATTTCCGGTTCCTGGACGCCGAAAAGCAGCAGGCCCAGCGCCAGAAAAGCCGGGATCACGGCCACCCAGAAAACGGCGCGGAAATCGTTGGCCCACAGCACCATCAGGCCGATCGCAAGCAGCGGGCCAAGAAAAGCGCCCACCGTATCGAGGGATTGACGCAGTCCAAACGCCGCGCCACGAATTTCCGGTGGCGCGATGTCGGCAATCAATGCGTCGCGGGGTGCGCCGCGGATGCCTTTGCCTACACGATCCATCAGTCTCGCGGTCAGCACAAAATCCACCGATGCTGCGAGTGCAAATAACGGCTTTGAAATCGCACCAAGACCGTAACCCATCACCGCGAGTGGCTTGCGTTTACCCCAGTAATCGCTCAGCGCGCCAGAAAAAACTTTTACGATGAGCGCGGTTGCTTCCGCTGCGCCCTCGATCAAGCCCACAGTGAACGCGCTGGCGCCGAGGGAGGCGACCATGAACACCGGTAGCAAGCTGTGGATTAACTCGGAAGAAATATCCATCAACAGGCTGACGAAACCGAGTGCCCAGATGGCGGGCGGGATGCGGCGGCGCGGGGCCGGTACTGAACTCATTGATCTCTCCGTGATGTTGTTCCCGGCCGCGAAAATGAACAGGGCTCGGGATTTGTCCTGAGCCGTTCATGATACTGGCAGGCCGTACGAGCTTTTGACCTTTTCCTAGGCGCATCAAGGTTTACAGGCTAGTATGCCTGCTGTGCCCACACTGGAGCTTGCAGATGTCCCGCGTCGAGAATCAGGCCACCAATGCAGTGGCGTTTCCTTTAAAGCGTCCGGGGTCCGGCGTTTCCATACCAGTCATCGCTGATGTGCATGAGGCAGACGCGACAGCAGACCCGGCTAGACGCACGAACAGTTGGTGGTCGCGCATCAGCGGCGGCTTTGCCGCGCGCGCAACGGTGCGTTCGATGTTCGCCGCATTGCAGGATGCCATCACGCGGACTGCCGTCGGAGCCGCCCGCACGTCGCTTCGATTGAGCTCGGTTTCCTCGCAGGCCAGGCAGACCAACGTCGCACTTGCTGACATGGTGCACACGGCCGGCCGGCTGAATGAAGACGTGAAGCAGATTTCCGCCTCGTCTCAACATACCGACGCGGCGGCACGGGAGATGAATCAGGTCGCCTCGGAGGGCCATGCGCTGAGTAAACAGGGCGTGACATCGTCCGAGGAACTGCGGGAACAAATGCACCAGACCGTGGAACGCATCGACCGGCTTTTCAAAAATGTCCAGTCCATCGTGCAGGTCAGCGAAGTCATCGACAACATCACGCGCCAGACGAGGCTTTTGTCTTTCAACGCCGCCATCGAGGCGGCACGTGCCGGCGAACACGGGCGTGGTTTCGCCGTTGTCGCAAAAGAAGTAGGCACGCTCGCCGAGAGTACCGCGGAGCGCACCCGCGAAATCAAGGCGCTTCTGAATGGCATTATCGAAGACCTCTCGCCGACACAGCAGGCCGTGCAAAGGAGCGAGGGACTGGTCGAAGCGACCGCCGATCACGCGCGCACACTGGGCCAGTCAATGCAGCGCCTGGCCGCGCTGGCCACTGACGTGGCATCGCATATGCAGTCCATTGCGGGTGCTGTCGATCAGCAGCGTGTCGGGATCGAAGACGTGTTCGCCAAACTGAAGTCTGCGACCGCGGCGGGCCAGGCCATCAGCAAAGACGCCGAGGCGATGACCTCTGCAACATTTGCGCTCTCCGAGTTGACCGAAGAGACGTTTCAGTATTTTGCAAGCGTAGACACGGCTACGATCTTTCACCGCTCGCTGGCACTTGCGCGCGAACTGGGAAAGCGCGGGACACGCATCTTCGAGGAGGCTGTCGATTCAGGCCGCTGCTCGATCAACGACGTGCTGACGTTCGAGTACAAGGAAATCCGCGGCGCACAGATCCGTTCGCTCGCTCACCTCTTTGATGTGAGCCACGTGCCGTCCGGAGGATTCGAGCCGCCCAAGTACCACACACGCTACGACGCGGTGGTGGACGTAGCGCTGCAAGAAGTGATGGACGAGATCAAAGCGCGCGAACCGGAAATGATTTTCGCGCTTCTCATCGATCTCAATTCCTACGGCCCCATCCACAACAGCGAATATTGCCGGGATTGGACCGGCGTACCCGAAAAGGATCTTGTGGGCAATCGCATCAAGCGCTTCTTCACCGACCAGCGCGTGCTGGTACGGGGTGCCCGCGTTGGACTATCTCGCGCTGCAACCTTGCCGAATCAGGCGACGCGGGAAGATTTTGTACGTGCCGGCTGCCAGCTCACTGAAGCGCCCGGCGCAGCGGATGAATTTCTCGTCCAGACCTATGCGCGCGACACCGGTGCAATCGTTACCGTCCTGACCGTGCCGCTCTTCGTAAAACATCAGCGTTGGGGTGCAGTGTTGCTGGGCTGGAACGCAGACGGCAGTCGCTGACGTGGGCGGCACAGGCCGAATCGTGGCTCCCGGGAGTAGCGAAATTTTTCGTTATGCGTGTTATAGAACAGACTTTGGCTCCCCGCTGAGGTACAAAGAGTACGAAGCCGCAGGTATAGCAGGATCAGCCAAATGAGCCGTATGCTTAAGGTCAACCGGAAAGGGTTTCAAATGAAAAAACTAATCGCTGTTTTGGTCGCTGGTCTGTTCGCGACTGGCGCTTTTGCTCAAACGGTCATGCAAACAATCAAGTCCGACGTGAGAGCGGCGAAAGTAGAGGTGAAGTCTGCCGCACGGGAAGTCAAAGCCAACGTCAAATCCGGAGCCAAGAAAGTAAAGCGGGGCGCCAAGAAAACTACGGCAAAAGTGAAGGCGAAGACCCGGCAAGTCAAAGCGGAGGTGCGAGAAGAAAGGGCTGAAGCCAGGGCAAGATAGCGCGCTCAGCAGCTAAAAGACAGTTTGCCAGCGAGGGGGCGACCGACAGCTGATCGTGTCAGCCACCTGTTTTACCGCGAGAGGGTCCCCCGTCCAACCCTGCCATTGAGATTCGGCGCTATGTATCCTGGCGCACTAACGACATCGACATTGTCGGTTAGACTCGTTCTGTCAATAAATGGGTCGTTGCAATTGACCGAAGCTGTTAACGCAAGTCGTCATGCGCGACAGCCGAAATGCCACTTTCTTCCATGTCATTACGTTAATTGAATAAGGAAATCATCATGAATTTAACCTTGAGTATTGGTCCACTGGTTTCTCTTATCGCCGGCATTCTAATTCTGGTGATGCCCAAACTGCTGAACTACATTGTCGCTTTTTATTTGATCGTCATCGGACTTTTGGGGCTCTTTGGTGCCGGTAATTTTCATCTGCGTTGAATCCCGCGCACATTTCAAAGCGCGTTAGGTTTATTGGAACGATATATTTG
>JBKJMK010000161.1:0-12466 GCA_046596005.1 Usitatibacteraceae bacterium
CAATTAACTTTACCGCTGTGAAATAGCTGATGAGTCCGGCATTGTTTCCAACACTCCTCAGTTCCAGTGCCGCTCCAACACATAACAGCCCGCACGCGAGTGAGGCCGCACCCAAGCGTGAAATCAACATCTGTGCCACTTCCGGTAACGGCAAGCCCGACACAGAGTAAAGCACACCACCTACCGTCGCCAGGATCAGCGGATTACGCACCAGCTCCTTCCATAAACTCGCATTATTCTGTCGGGCAAGCGCCCACACAGACGCAATATTGCACATCGGTACGACCAGCCCGATGATGATGCCGAAGGCGGCAATGCCGGCTTCGCCGTGCAGGCGCCCCGCGATCGCCAGACCGATGTAGGAATTGAAACGGAAGGCGGTTTGAAAGCCGGAAGCAAAGGTTTTTTCGGTTGGCCTAAACAGCGGCTTGGCGAGCCACGCGAGCACAATGCCGACGAGCACGACTACAATCGCCGTCTTCAATGCAGGTGCCGCGGCAACGAAGTCGATCTTTGTTTTGGCGATGGAATTGAACAACAACGCCGGAAACAGCACGTAGTAAATGAGTTTTTCAAGTCCACCCCAAAAGCTGCGTCCCCAATCGGTGAAGCGATTTAGAAAGAAGCCAAACAGGATGAGTGCGAAATCGGGGATGAGGAGAAGGGCCAGAGACATGTCTCAATTTTAAGGGCTTTCCACGCATAATCGGCCTTACCCAATTGCGAGCGCGGAAAGTCAAATGAACTTACGTCAATTCTCCCAACGATCACTGATTGCGCTGGCGGCGAGTTGCACTACGCTGCTGATGGCAGCGGATAACAGAGCAATCCCAACCTTATACAACCAGGGCTTTTCGGTCGCGCGGCTGAGTGCCCTCAGCGCCAAAATCAACAAGGACGTCAGCGATACACGCCTGCCTGGTGCCGTCATGCTGGTTGCCCGCAACGGAAATCTTGTTCATGTTGAAACAATTGGCGTGCAAGACCCAAAGACCGCGGCAACCATGCGGCGCGATTCGATTTTCAGGCTTTACTCGATGACCAAACCCATCGTCTCGGTGGCAACGATGATGATGGTTGAAGAGGGCAAAATATTTCTCGCTGATCCGGTATCCAAATACTTGCCCGAGTTGGCAAACCTGAAAGTCGGCGTTGAGCGTACCGACACGGGCGGCAAAAAAATCCTCGACATTGTCCCTGCGACGCGCGAGATGACGGTTCACGATTTGCTGCGTCACACGGCGGGACTGACCTACGGCTTTGAAGGCAAATCACTGGTCAAAGATGAGTACAGGAAAAACCGTCTTGATGGCGCTGAACTGACCGACGCAGAGTGGATTGAAAAACTGTCGAAGTTGCCCTTGCAATCGCAGCCCGGCACCAAGTGGGAATACAGCATCGCAACGGATGTGTTGGGTGTGGTGCTCGAACGTGTGTCGGGGCAATCCCTTGAAGTACTTCTTGCCGAGCGTGTTTTTCGTCCGCTCGGGATGAAAGACAGCGCATTTTCTGTGGAGCCCGCAAAACAAAACCGCATCGCCGAACCGTTTGAAATTGACCCGGTATGGAGGATTAAAGTTAATTTTAACGATCTCCGCAAGCCGCCCGCGCGCTTTTCCGGTGGAAGCGGCGCGGTTTCCACGGCGGACGATTACCTGCGATTCGCACAAATGCTGCTCAACGGGGGTGAACTCGATGGCGTACGCATCCTTTCACCAAAGACCGTCGACTATATGTTGGCCGATCACCTATCCGGCGTGCGCGCGACGTTGCCGCCGGGCAGCGCAGCGCCGGGGCCGAGGCCCGGCTATGGATTTGGGCTGGGCTTTGCTATTCACACTGAATTGGGTGAAGCAAGCACGCCTGGTACGCCCGGCATCGCCGACTGGAGCGGACTCGGCGGGACGAGTTTCTGGATTGACCCAAGGGAAAAACTCGCCGTCATCTGGATGGCGCAGGCACCGGGATTGCGCCCTTACTATCGGCAGCTCATCCCGAATATGGTTTACGGCGCAATGATGAAATGAAGACTTGCTGAGACCTTACGCGGCATCGGCGAGTCGTTCCAGATCGGCGATTAACGCCGCGGGAATTTCTACGCCTTCTCGTTTGGAGCCATCAGCGATGGCCGCACGACGATAGCCCGGCAACCGCACGCCTTCTTCAGCGAGCATGGCGGCAACCAGTGTCTCGATCCGCGCGAAAAACACCTCGCGGCCCGCCAGCGCACCCGGGTCGACGACCAGAAATGCCTGCCCGAGGCGCGGCCGATTGCCTGCCTCTACAAAAAAAGAATCGGCCTCAAAACCGAAAGAAGCACCAGTTAATGCGCAACACAGCAACTCGACGATCAAGGCAAGCATCGCGCCTTTCACGCCGCCTGCGGGCATCATCGTGCCCTCCATCCCGGCCTTCGGGTCGGTGGTAGGGTTGCCATCCTTGTCGAGCGCCCAGCCAAGGGGAATCGATTCGCCTTTTTTGGCTGCGATCATGAGTTTGCCGCGCGCGACTTCTGACAGCGATAAGTCGATCAAGAGCGGCAAATCGTGTTGTCGCGGAAAGGCTGCGGCGATCGGGTTGGTGCCGAAGATGCCGCGCTTGCCGCCCCAGGCGGGCATGGCGCTGGGCGAGTTGCCAAAAGCCAGCCCCACCATCCCGGCTTCTGCCACCGCCTCAACGTGATAGGCGGCCGCGCCAAAGTGATGGCTGTTGGTCACGCCAACAAAACAGGCACCGGCGGATTTGGCGCGCGCGATGGCTTCGGCGATGGCCAGTTCGCAAGCTGGAAAGGCGAGTCCATGGTCCGCATCGACCAAACAGGCAGCCGCTTTGCCTTGGCTCACTTTTGCGACGGCCGCACCATTGGCGCGACCATTTCGTAAATGCGTCGTGTATTGCAATACCCGTGACAAGCCATGCGACGGCAGTCCGCGCGCTTCGGCGTACATCAATGCGCGTACGGTGGCGTCGGCCATCGGCCGCGAGGCGCCCGCTTGCATCAACGCGCGTGTCGCCAATACGGCGAGCGTTTCGAGATCATGTTTTGGCATATCAGATTTGGTCGGTATTATTTTGCAAAGGGTGGTTAGCGCAAAGATGAAAGATGCGCGGCAACGCGTTCGGCAATCATGCTGCTGACACGGATATTGGCCTCGGCGGTCACGCCCGCAATATGCGGCGTCAACACCAGATTAGGGCAATCTGCCAGCGTTGAAGCCGCCTTCAATGGCTCGTCGTCAAAAACATCCAGCGCTGCACCACCCAACTTCTTTGCCCGCAGCGCTTTGGCCAACGCAGCCTCATCGACGATGCCGCCACGCGCGGAATTGATCAGCACCGCGTCCGGTTTCATCATCGCGAGGCGTGCTGTATTGATCAGGTTTCGCGTCTCGGCAACAAGCGGGACATGCAAAGAAATCACGTCGCTCTCGGCGAGCAACGCGTCCAATGTACGAAAACCCACGCCGGTTTCTTTCCATACCGGTGCAGCCGTATCAATCATCGGATCGCTAGCGACCACCCGCATGCCGAGCCCTTGCGCGAGCCGCGCGACGAGGCGGCCAATGTCACCGAAGCCGACAATGCCCAGCACCTTGCCGCCAATCTCGCGGCCGTTGGAAAGCGGACCGCGCGGCCACTGACCAGCGCTGACGGCCGCAGAGGACAAATAAGCGCCGCGCAATAACATCATTGCCGTTGCAATCACGTATTCGGCGACGGCCAGTGCATTCGCCCCGGTGGCAGGAATCACTTCCACATTGCGCGCCTTGCAGGCGGGCATATCGATGTTGTCGAGTCCGACACCGAGGCGGCCAACGACTTTGAGATTCGGCGCAGCGGCGAGGATTTCTGCGTTTACTTGCGTGCGATTGCGCACGATCAGCGCATCGACATCCTTGAGTCTTCCAAGCAGTTCAGCGCGGCGATCAACCAGCATGGCGTCGTGGTGGGTTTCAAACTGGTTCGCTAACGAAGCAACTGCGGACTCGTCCATGAATTCTGTAATCAGTATTTTCATTTTTGTGTCTATTGGCAGAGGTGACGGCCGGCGGTGGCGACGGACTGTAAATGAAAACAGGATTGAACTAATTCGGCTAGATCGCCATTTGGCGCGGGTTTACAGGCATTCCTGCCCTGGCGGCCGCGCCAAATGGCGATCTACGTAAAACGATTAGGCGCTTATCTGCCTTTACACGCCATTGCGCGCCTCTATGCACTCTCATAAAGCCGCGTCAACACGAACTCCCGATGTCCCAGCGCTTCGGCAGCAGTCAGTCGCCCATTGGCGGTGCGCAACATCATGTCGAGCAGTTTATCGCCCGCCTGATCGAGCACCATTTCCCGCTGTAGCAACGCGCAGGAATCAACGTCGATATGCTCGCTCATCGTGCGTACGGTGCGTGGATTCGCACAAATTTTTATGACAGGCACGATAGCGTTGCCGATGACGTTGCCCTGGCCGGTCGGAAAGAGATGCACGGCGAATCCAGAGGCGGCACACAGCGTCACCATCTCTGCTGCGGCCGAGGATGAATCCATGAACCAGAGGCCTGGCCCGGTAGGCACTTCAGCTTTGTCGAGTACCCCATCGATCAGACACTTCTTGCCGATCTTCTGAATATTGCCCATCGCTTTTTCTTCGATGGTGGTGAGGCCGCCCAGGATGTTGCCTTTGGTCGGCTGTGAATCGGACAGGTCGCTGGTCTTGTGGCGATTGACGACATCCTGATAGCGATTGAACATCGCCATGAACTCTTCCGCGACCTTCGGTGTGCGGCAACGCTTCACAACGACCTGCTCACCGCCGGTGATTTCGGTTGTCTCGCCAAACACCAGCGTGCTGCCGATTTCATAAAGCTTGTCGAACGCATTGCCCACAGTGGGGTTGGCACCGCAGCCGGAGGTGGTATCGGATTCACCGCACTTGGTAGACACCCATAGTTCGTGAATCGGGCAGAGCTCGCGATGTTTTTCCGATGCATTCTGCAGGAGTTCACGCGCCGCCTTTGAAGCACGCATGATGGTGTCGTGGTCACCATGCTGCTCGATACCAAAGCCCACCACGGGCTTGCCTGATTTGCCAATGCCGTCCACTACTTTTTTCGTCCAGCCGTCCTCGATGCCGATCACGACCACCGCCGCGACATTGGGATTGCAGCCTGCACCAATCAGCGTGCGGAAATGCAGATCAAGATCAGCGCCAAATTGCAACCGGCCATACGGATGCGGAATCGCCATCACGCCTTTGATGTTGTGCGCAACGGCCTCGGCAGCGGCATTGGAAAGATCGTCAACCGGCAGGACGATGACGTGGTTACGCACGCCCACGCGGCCGTTCTCGCGCCGGTAGCCCCAAAAGGTGGTGTTCTTGGAAATCATGATGGTGTCCTGAATGAATTCGTCGGGTAATTGATGGGTTTTGCCGCGATCTTGCAAACCTCAAGCGGCGAATTACCAGCGTTTGGTTTTGATGTTGTGCACATGCGCGTGCTCACCCGCCTTGATCGGTGCGACCACGCGACCGATATCGGTGCCGTACTTGAAAATGGTGTCGCCTACCGCCATGTCCCTGAGGGCAATTTTGTGACCGATCGGGATATCCTGCAGCGCCTTGATCGGAATCTGCTTGTCGTCGTCCATGATCCAGGCGGTCAGGTCGGCACCCGCTTTGATACCCTCCACCACAGCGACCGCCACAGTGTCTTTTGCTTCGTGCAGCACAAAGTGAATCATCGTTATCCCCATTATGAAAATCGCGGCGCAGAATCCGGATTTGGCCACCGTATTGCACCATCCGAACACCAGGCGCCAGTGTTCATTATTATTCACTGCCGGGACTAAAGTCAAATAGATCATCTATATGAGTTGTAGCATTCAGCAGGGTTCGCTATGATGATCGTTATCAATTTCCGACAAAGTGCCTCTGAATGCGCAAATGGGAAGATCCGTCGCGGCATCAAAAACTCGTCGCCGGCGCCGCGCTTGATACGCCGCTCTACAAGGAAGTCAAACGCCTGCTGACTGAAACCATCAGCGCCGGCGAGTGGAAGCCGGGCTCCGCGATCCCGGCAGAGTGGAAACTTGCCGAGCGATTTGATGTTGCCATCGGCACGGTAAGAAAAGCTGTCGATGAACTCGTCGGCGAAAACATCCTGATCCGCCAGCAGGGCCGTGGCACTTTTGTCGCCGCGCACAATCGCGCCCGGTTGATGTTTCATTTTTTCCATATCGTTCGTAACGACGGCAGCAAACTGACGCCTGAGGTCATCATGCTGTCCTTCGACAGCGGCACTGCGGATGCCGAGGAGGCGGCACATCTGGGCATCAAGGTGGGATCAAAAATATTCCGTATCCGCAATGTATTGCGACTCGCCGACGAGCCGATCATCTTCGATACCATCGTGATTCCACAGGCGCTATTTCCAAAACTCACCGGCAAGAAAATTACCGACCGGCCGAACACGATCTATCACCTCTATCAGACCGCATACGGCATCACCGTCGTGCGTTCGGCAGAACGATTGCGCGCCAGACTTGCCGACGCGGAAAGTGCCGGCATACTTGGTATCAAGGTCCGGGCACCGTTATTGGAAATCCGGCGCGTGGCGATGACATTCAATGATGCGCCAGTGGAGTTCCGCCGCTCCCTGATCAATACCGAGCATTACGAATATTTCAGCGATCTGGCGAAGATGGGTGGCGGCTAAACTGCGTTGATTCAATCTTTTGCAAAGGTCAACTTTAGAGCTCTCGTCAGTTTGGCTGCAACAGGCTGTGCGAATTTCGGATCAGTGATAGTCTTCCAAAAAATAACCGGGGAGTCCTCAGTGATGACCAACAGGGAAGTTAGTCGATTCTGCATTTTCATCCTCATTTCGCTGGCAGGATGCGCCACATCTCCCCCCTATTTACCGGAGCCGCAGCCCCTGCAATCCGGACGCCTGCCGCCGCTGAATGTTGCCCTCAATGTGCCGCATCTGGGGCCTTGTACCGACTCACCGGATCGCACGCTTCATCTCAATTCAAGTTACCCGGTGACCGTCCTGGTTCATGGCTGCAATGGCTCGGCCGGCCGGTTTCGTTCGCTGGCGCAGTTGTATGCCTTTCATGGACAGCAGGCTGTCTGTTTCAGCTATGACGATCGTGAAAGTCTGGTGCAAAGTTCGAGCCGGCTCATCTCGGCACTCGATGAGCTGGCCGGCAACCTGCGCGAGCACGACATAACCCTCATCGGGCACAGCGTGGGTGGGCTGCTGGCACGCAAGGCCCTGGAGCGCGATCGTGTAGGCGAGTGGCGGCGCAATCAGGCAAAAATAAAACTCGCGACGGTTTCAGCGCCATTCGCCGGTATCGAGGTCGCAAGCCCTTGCGGTTCTCGCCTGTTACATTGGCTGAGTCTGGGGGCCGTACCCGGAATTTGCTGGCTTATCAGCGGTGACAGCTGGCATGAACTCACATCGCCGTCGAGTTTCATCCGCCACCCCACTCCCTTGCTGCCCTCAGTACAACGCTATATCAAGGTGGTGACGAATGAACGCAATACCTGTCGCCGCACCAGCGAGAACGGCAAATGCCTGGAAAGCGATTACATTTTCAGTCTCGCCGAGCAATACCATCCGATCATCGACAACTATCCGCAACTGGTCAATGTCGAAGTCGATGCCGGCCACGTCGAAATCGTCGGCAACAAGGAAGTCGCCCCGCGCAAGCTGCTGGCAATTTTGCAACAGCAAGGGCTGCTTGGGCCAACCCCACCGGAGCGGCAAGCCGCCTTGGAGCAATTGATCGCCAGACTCTACTGAGCGTGGCTAATGCGATGGGGCCAGGGTGAATGTTTTTGCGCGCGAAGGGGATTTGTCAAAAGATAAGTTCTCTCCCTGCGCCCACAGACCGCGCTCATTGGGAACAATTGCCGCTGTGGTGCCTGAGGCGCGGGTGTTCGCCTGAACGTCCGCATAACTAATTTTGGAAGACCGGTCTGAAGCAACACCAATGTCGCTTGTGGGTCGAATGCAGCCACTCACAATCCTGACGCATCGTTAGCAAAGCGTCACCACGCCAACGACGTTTACGTCTGACAAGCGGTCATTCAAAAGTAAATCCCTCGAACTTGTCAGGCATCAACCCGTCTAGCGCAACTATTTCTCCTCCAATCCAAACTCGCGAACCGCCGCAGCATAGGCCTTGGCCTCACTCGCTGCGAACGCCGTGAAGGTGGCCGCGTCGCGATAGACGAGCGGACTGTTCAAGCGATTGGCGCTGGCCTTGTATCCCTCCGTTGTGGTGGCTTTGGCGCAAGCAGCTTGTAGCTTGTTCCGCACATCAGCGGGCAAGCCCTTCGGTGCAACCAATCCACCCCAGACGGTGCCGCGCACATCAATGCCACCTTCAATGACGGTAGGAATATCGGGGTGAGTCTCCAGACGTTTGTCCGCAAACACGGCAAGCGGACGTAATTGATACTGCGTTGCGACAGCGGGTGTTTCGGCAAATATCATCACGTGTTTGCCGAGTAAACCGGTGGCCATTTCGCCGGAGCTCTTGTACGGCACATGCAGGCCGTCGGCACCGGCTTTCTTGAGCAGTGCTGCCATGGAAATGTGTAGTGCAGTGCCCTGTCCGGAGGAGCCGTATGCCAATTTGCCGGGATTCTGCTTTGCGTAGGCGATGACGTCGGCCAACGATTTAAATGCGGAATCAGCAGTGACCATCAGCATCAGTGGAACATCATAGGTACCGCAGAGGTAGTCGAAGCTGTCGGTCTGATAGCTGAGCTTTCTAAGCGTCGGTTGCAGAACTTGCGGCCCGATGGTGGTCATGGCAATCGTGTAGCCATCGGGGCTTGCGCGCGCGACTTCGGCCATCGCGATGGCGCCACCAGCGCCGGCTTTGTTGGTGACGATGATCGGCCCGCCAATCGCCTTTTCGAATTCCACCTGCAACACGCGCGCCATCAGGTCGGTGGTACCGCCCGGGCCGAAGGGCACGATCACGGCGATTGGCTTGGTGGGGAACGGCTGCGCGAACGCCGCCGACATCGAAAATGAAACGCAAAGCGCGAATAGTTTTTTCATTTTTATCTCCTCAACTCACGTCATAGAAATCAAGTACTGAATACGGTGCCCTTGCCGATCAAGAACTATCCCGCGACCGACACTTGGGCCAAACCGGCATCGACAATGATGTTCTGTCCAGTGATGCCATTCGAATCATCTGCCGCGAGAAATAGTGCCGTCCGTGCCACATGCGATGCGTCAAGCCGAAACTTGAGGCATTGCAACTCGATAAATTTTTTGTCTTCATCGGCGTTGCGCCATAGCGCTTCTTGTCGTTCGGTGACAATGGCCCCGGGCACCAATGTATTCACACGGATATTTTTCTCGCCGAGCTCACGCGCGAGTGTGCGGGAAAGACCGGAGATAGCGGCCTTCGCCGTCGTGTAGCCGACCAGATTCGCGCGCCCACGCATCCACGACACGGAACCCAGATTGATGATCGAGCCGCCGCCTGCCGCCGCCATGCCGGGTACCACTTGTTGAATTGCAAATACCTGGTGTTTGAGATTCAGCGCCTGACAGTTGTCCCAATATTCGGGCGTGAGTTCGGCGAGCGTGTGGCGTGCATCATTACCGGCATTGTTGACGAGCACGCGGATGGCACCCAACTCGGCTTCAACTTCACGCAAGTGCGACTGGTACGCTTTAATGTCCGTGACGTCACAGATGCCGAAACGCGGCACGTACTTGCAATTGGCGGTAAGTTTTGCGACTAACGCCGCGCTCGCGGCGGCATCGATATCGCAAAATGCAACACGCGCGCCTTGCTTGGCAAAGTGCTCTACGAGCGACGCACCGATACCGGCGCCGCCGCCTGAAATGAATACCACCCGATTTTCAAGACTTACGTAAGTTGCCATGGCGTCCATCACACGTGCTTTCTTTCCGGGAAAATTATCGGCTCAAGTTAAATTCAAATGTGCAGATCGCCATTTGGTGCGCTTCATCAGCCTTTTTTGCTTCGAACACCGCGCCAAATGGCGATCCATACGATGCATCATGAAGCCAAGCCTGATGCGGGCGTGATTGGCTTAGTCAAGATACAGCGGTTCCGCACGGCCCGGGACATCAAGCTCACATGCAAAAATCCCGCCCGCATGACTATCCGTCAGCAATTCACTTTCAGTCGTTCCTTCTCGCGCAGTCGTGATGTACAGCGTGCGCAAGTCTGCACCGCCAAAGGCCACCATGGTCACGCGTTTCGATGGCACATGAATAATGCCGGTAATTTTGCCTTCAATCGAGTAACGCAATACGCAGCCACCTTCATACTGCGCACTCCAGTAATTTCCTGCGCTGTCGATCGCAGCGCCGTCGGGTCGCCCGCCATAGTTCGCATCGTTGCGATTATCCGGGCGGCGGGCGAATTCGCGACGTTCGCTCACGGTACCTTCCGCCGCATCGAATGCAAACTGATAGATCACATGGTTCGGCGTATCGGATTGAAAAACATGGTGGCCATCCGCCGTGAACGCCATGCCGTTGCTCACCTTTACACCGAGTTTTTCTTCCGGCCCCCAACCGTTGCGTATCTTGCCGCGCTCGAGGCAAACCACGCTTGCCAATGGTGCGGTGCGCGGCTCGTACATGGCACCGGCCCAGAAGCGTCCCGCCGCGTCGCAGCGGCCGTCGTTGAAGCGCATGTTGTTCGTGTCGTAAGGTGCGTCGGCGATTTTTTCCAGACGCGCATCGGCAGGATTGAAGCGGTAAAACCCATCGCGCAACGCCGCCACCAGTCCGCCGCTCGCGGCCAACGCAATGCAGCCCGGCTCAGCGGGCATGGGCCAACGTTCGTTTTTTCCCGTGATCGGGTCAAATCGATTGATCGCGCGGCCCGAAATATCCACCCAATACAACTTTTGTTCACTGACACTCCATAGCGGGCATTCGGCCAATGCCGCCTTCGCATCTAGTGCCAGCCGCACATCGCGAATTTCAAGCATTGGCGGCAGGCGGTGCAGCGCGCCCGGACAAGGTGATCGACATCGAAATTTCGAAGCTTTCATTGGCGGCCAACATGCGCATGCCCGTATCGGGTACGCCTTTCGCTGCCAGTGCGAAGGCATTGTTGATATTGGTGACGGGTTCCAGTGCGACAAAGTTGCGGCCATCGTTCGGCGCGAAGACGACGATCTGCCGACATGCATCGGAGGCGTCGAGCTGCATGCGGTACATCGGATAGTCGAGCACGGCGCGGCGGCTCCAGCCAGTGAAGCAGTGATCCACTTTCCAATTGGACACCGGTCTTAGCTGGCTAAAGTCAGCCTCCCTTGGTACCGATTCCAGCACGGTGGGCAGTGAGTCGCTGCCCATCTGCCACATGCCGCGCCAATCGGTTTGCAAATGTGTGTCCGCGGTCAAGGGGAAAAAAGGATGAAAACCCAGCCCGACTGGCATTGCTTGCTTGTCCTTGTTTTTTACGCTAAGGCTAAGGTGAAGTGCGTTTGCCGAGAGGCGCGCGACTTGTGTGGCCTCGCACGCAAATGGCCAGTCGATGTCGGGTTCGTGTTTGAGATGAAGTTCAGCGGATTCCGCGCTTCGCTTCACCACCTGCCAGACGCGTTGCCAGCCAAAGCCATGAATCGCGTGCGGCTCCTGGAGGAAGTTTGGACGCAATGTAAAAGTCTGATCGCCAACGATCAATTTAGCCTGACCAATGCGGTTCGAATACGGCACCAGCGGATACACGCCCATCTGGCGGACTAATTTTTCGGCGATGGCTTTGTCCGGGGCAGGACGCAAAATGTCATGCCCCTTCCAAGTGAAGCGTGCAATTGCCGCACCGATCTCCGGGCACAGTGTTACGCGGCTTTCGCCATTTTGCAGCTGCACGATCTTGATTGGCTCGGTCATGGAATCCTCACTCTCGCTTAACACGAACGCGACCGCCCTCGTCCACCACCTTGAACCCGGTGGAAGGAAAACAGCGATCCGCCGTCATACCGGCGACATAGGTCGCGCCATTTTCCTGTATCAACGTCACACAATGATTCATCACGCAGGGCGGTACGCGCGGTTCGCCGAATAGCCACACGTCCTCGATTGGCGCGGCCAAATTCATTTCTCCGGTATGCATCACCTCGCGCCCCAGGCAAAGCATATGGCCCTCGCGGCCCCAGACCGGCAACTGATCGAGCGCCTTGTGTATCACGCGCACCTGACCGCCTTCGATACGCTCTCCCGTGTCGAGATCACGCCAAGCCTCACCCGCCGGAAAATACACTTCCACCGACCCACCGGAGCGGATGATCGGCGCGACCAGCAGCGCATCACCAAATAGATATTGGCCCTCAAACGCGCGTGCAACACGATCGCGCGGGAACGCCAGCGGCATGGCGCGCATCAGCGGCAAGCCACTTTGTTCCGTTTGATTCCGTACATGGTGGGTGCCTCCGAACAAGCGGCACAAA
>JBKJMK010000275.1:0-7120 GCA_046596005.1 Usitatibacteraceae bacterium
ATACAACCGCTCGATCCCCGGGGTACTCAAGAACGCACTTGATCACGCATCGCGTCCGTATGGCCAAAATGCATGGGCAGGCAAGCCCGCGGGCGTGCTGGGCGCATCCGTCGGCGCCATCGGTTCAGCCATGGCGCAACAACATCTGCGCAATATTCTCGCCTACCTGGACGTGCCCACGCTTGGTCAACCCGAGGCATACATCCATGCAAAGGATGGTTTGTTCGACACGGACGGCAACGTCGGTGAGAGCAACAAGAAATTCTTGCAAAACTGGATGGATTTATACGTTGCCTGGGTGAAAAAATACTCATCGTAAAGGATGTCCGTCGCGCTCTGCAGACGCGACGCATGCACCGCGCGTACGGTTTGCTGATCGTAGCTATTTGCGCTTCGATGTCTCGGCAGCGGGCGGTCGCCACGCTGCTGCCGCTTCAGCGCAAAACTTCGCAAGTTGTTCCAACACGGTCTGCACAGCGCGATTGGCGGCGACAACCCCGCCATAGGGATCCTCGCTCGCGGCAACCACCGTTTCATCGAATTCACGCGAGGCAAGCACGCGTCGCGTGGCGTTATCGACCAGGTAGGCGCGCAACGTAAAGCGCACGCGACTCGGCGCACCGGCAAAATTATGCTGCAGCCGGAGTATCTCGCTGTCGAGCCTGATGTCACCGGCTGCAGCACTTGGCGTCTGCACCACGGCACTGAACGCGCGGCTGTTTTCGATTGCGGCAACGATGAGTGGCGCCAACATGCGCGCCGGTGTGTCGATCCACTCGCTGCGCGCAAAGTAGTCGAGTTTGTGGGCTTCACGCACGTAGATGATTCGTTGGCTGTCGAAACCTGCCGCGGCATGCGGGGGACTCACGATCAAGACGGGCGCGGTATCTGTCAGCGCCTGCGTTTGCGGAATCGTTGCCGGTCGCGCGCGAGCACTATCCAAAGAATAGAACGACGGTTGCGCGGCTGGCTTTGGTAGCAACCCGGCACAGCCAGTGGCCAGTATCAGTATCAGTCCCGTCACACCGAGCCGGTAAATGCGAACAAACAGTAGATTGTTCATGGTTGTCGTGTTGTCATTGGTGATTCTCCAGGTCCATCCGGCACCGGACTGCGGCCGAACACAAGGCTATTGGGGCTACGCTCGGTTTGCGCACTGAGGCGCCGTAATGAGGCGGACAACACATTGAGCTCACCCAGCAGGCGATCCAGTTCCGGCAGGGTTTCCGCAGTGAGGCGTTGTACGTCGGTACCGACCGCATCGATCGTCTTTGACGCACTTTGGCTTGCCGCTGCAGTCTCAACACCCATCTTCTCGACCGCGTCTGCGCTGCGACCGATGCGATCAATTACCGGGCCAAGCTGCGCGGTCACGCGTGCGCTATTGTCAAATGTCCGTGCGGCGCTGGTGATGCCTGCATCAAGGGTATCTTTTCGCGCGGCAAATGTACGCGTTACAACGGCAATGTCGGCAAGTGCGTTTGAGAAGGCAAGACGATTCTCATCACTCAGGATGGCATCGATGTTGCTCGACGTGCGATCCAGTTTCGCCAATACGCTGGTGAGCACATTCTCCAATCGCGCGCTGAGCGAAGGCTTGGTACGAATCACCGGATACTCCTCTTCTGCCGTCGCGCGCAAGGGCGGCGATTCGCGAGTACCGCCGGCGAGCTCAACATACGCGATGCCCGTCAAGCCTTGGGTTTTTAACACCGCGACGGTGTCCTCCTTGATCGGCGTGCCGCGCTCAATGGCGAACACCAGCCGCACGCGGTCCGGGTTCGCGGCATCGAGCTGAATGCTGCGCACCTTACCCACTTCAACGCCGTTGTACTTTACCGGCGCATTCTTGTTGAGGCCGGACACGGATTCGTCCATGATGGCTAAATACAGGTCGAACTTCGTTTGGAAGGCGCCGCCTGAAGCGAGCCAGAGTACGCCCGCAATCAGCACCGCGCCAAGGACGAGCACGAATCCGCCAACGAATGCGTAGTTCACTTTGGTTTCGATGATGGCCTCGCGATTGTTTCACCGCTCTGCGTCTGGACGCGAGCCGGTTGCTGTGTCTGTTTCACGTTCTGTTCCTGCGCTTGTTCCTGTGCCGTTCTCCCTCGCGTGCCGTCAAAGAATTGGCGGATGTCCGGGTTATCTATTTTTGAGAGTTCGGACATGGAGCCAATGCCTTGCACTTTTCCTTTGGCCAATACCGCGACGCGGTTTGCGACCTGCCACAACAAGTCAAGGTCGTGTGTGATCATGACGATGGTCAGGCCGAACAGATCGCGTAACTTCAACACCAGCGCGTCCACACCTGCGGCGCTGACCGGGTCAAGACCGGCGGTTGGCTCGTCAAGAAACAACAGCTCCGGGTCGAGAGCCAGCGCACGTGCCAGTGACGCCCGCTTCATCATCCCGCCGCTCAGCTCGGACGGATACTGTCCGCCAACCTCCGGCTTGAGACCCGCCATATCGAGTTTCCACGAGGCGATTTCGTCGATCAGGGTATCGGAAAGCCCGGTGTGCTCACGCAGCGGCAAGCCGATGTTTTCTTTAACTGTGAGCGAGCCGAACAAGCCGCCATGCTGGAACATCACACCCCAGCGCTGGCGCAGGGCCAGCGCGTCATCGTCGCCGAGATTGCCTAGATCAGTGCCGAGCACTTTAATGGTGCCGGTGTCCGGTCGATGCAGAAGGATCATTTCGCGCAATAAGGTGGATTTGCCAGAGCCACTGCCACCAATCAATGCGAATATCTCGGCGCGGCGGACGTCGAGATCGATTTCGGTATGCACAACGTGGCTGCCAAAGCGCGTCGAGACCTTGCGCATCTCAATGACGGCTTCGTGAGTTTGCACAGTATTTTTCTCCGCCACGCCTTGCATGTCAGAGATCCAGCGCACTAAACGCAACCGAGAACAGCGCGTCGGCCACAATCACGAGGAAGATCGACTGCACAACGCTTTTTGTCGTCTGGCGACCAACACTGTCCGCACCACCTTTGGTTCGAAAGCCCTGGAAGCAGCCGACCACCGCAATGATGAGACCGAAAACCGGTGCTTTGCCAATGCCGACCATGTATGCCGTGACACTGACGGCTTTGACGAAACGGTCAAGAAAATCGACATAAGTGACACCGAGCTGCACCTGCGCCATGATCATGCCGCCGAGCACGCCGAGCACATCCGCGAACACGGTCAGAAGCGGAAGCGCGATGACGAGCGCGATGATCTTCGGCAATACCAGCAACTCCAGCGGAGCAATGCCGATGGTGCGCATGGCGTCGATTTCCTCGGTTACGGTCATGGTGCCGATCTGTGCGGCATAGGCCGAGCCCGAACGGCCGGCGATAATAATGGCGGTGATCAAGGGCGCGAACTCACGCAGCATCGACAAGCCGACAAGATCGGCGACGAAGATGTTGGCGCCGTATTGCTTGAGTTGGTCGGCACCCTGGTACGCAACTACGATACCGAGCAGGAATGACAGCAACCCGACGATGGGCAGTGCGTTGAATCCGGCAAGCCGGATGTTGAACAGGATCGGACGCCACCTGATTTTCGCCGGATGCGTGACACTTGCCGCGAATACCCCCGCAGTCTCGCCGACGAAGCTAAGGAGGGCGACGGTCTGTTCAAATCCCGATGCAACGCTGCGACCAATGCGTTCAAGCGGCGTTGGCGGCTTGGTGGCAATGGGGGCGGGTGTGCCTGCCTGATCGGCAACCTGCTGTGCCACGACTTCCAGCAGCTTGGCGAACTCCGGTCGCAAGCCGCGTACGGTAATTTTGATGCCTTCACCGTGTAGCCGCAGGAGCAACTTTTGCAGCACCCAGGCGCCAGCGGTGTCCAGCGCCTTGATGAGTGAGCCGTCAGCAATCGCTTCCTTTTCGGATTGAACATGGACCGATTCAAGCTGGTGCTGGACCGCGCCAATGCCGCGCGCAGTCCAGCAACCCGACAACGCAAGGGCGTTCGGAGTCGGCTGTGCAATTGCGGCGAATTCTATCGGCATGCCTTCCATGGTGATAGCAGGCTAACCAGATTGGCTTGCGTTGTATGTGCGCAAGCGCACATGTGGCGCGGAAGGACGCCAAGATGCGTTGCCCATCGCACAGACAGGATTGGATACAGCTTGTACCTTCGCGCATGGCCGGAAGGTTGATGCACATCAAATTCGGACCCCGCATTCTGACTACCATGATCCGTAAGCACCGTTCCAGGAGCAAATGACCGATGAAATACAAGGACTACTACAGCATTCTTGGTATTGAGCGCAGTGCCAGTGAGGACGATATCAAGAAGGCGTATCGCAAACTGGCGCGGAAATATCATCCGGATGTGTCAAAAGACCCGGAAGGCGAGGCGAAATTCAAAGACCTGGCCGAGGCCTATCAAACGCTCAAGGACGCTGAGAAGCGTGCGGCATACGATCGCCTGGGGCAGCATCGCACGGGTGAGGATTTTGAACCGTCACGGGACTGGGGTAAGGAATTCAACACGCAGTTCAACGACGGTCAGTCATCGTTTGAGGGCGTCGATTTGTCGGACCTGTTTGCGAGCTTGTCACGAGGCCGTGGCGGCAATACCGGCGCTCGTGCCAATGCCGGCTTTCCGATCCCCGGCGAGGACTTCGAGGTCACCACACAGATCAACCTGGTCGATGCGTTTAAAGGCACACAGGTGACGCTCAATCTGAGTGTGCCGGTTTACGAGGACCACGGCCGGATGCGCCGCGAAGCACGCAGTTTTCAGGCGCGCATCCCCAAAGGTGCCACCGATGGCCAACGGTTGCGCCTTCGCGGCCAGGGTGGCAAAGGACAAAATGGTGGCCGCGATGGGGACTTGTATCTCAATATCAGGTTGCACCCGCATGCTTTGTACCGCGTTGATGGCTTTGACCTCTATATCGATTTGCCGCTTGCACCCTGGGAAGCGGCTCTTGGGGCGACCATCGAAGTGCCGACTTTGGCCGGTGCCGTCAATCTCACAATAGCGCCTGCGACGAACAGCGGGCAACAATTGCGGCTCGGCAAGCGCGGGCTTCCCAAACCGGGGGGTGGCGTGGACGCAGAAGCGGGCGACCTTTTCGCGATTGTGAAAATTGTTATCCCGCCCACACTCGATGAGCGAGAGAAAACCTTGTTCAAGAGTTTAGCCGACGGCTCAACGTTTAATCCGCGCAGTCATTTCACCGAAGAGGCCGTAAATGAAAGCTGAAACTTACAATGTCCTGTGGTTGGATCGTTCACAACGCGTCTCGATCCACGACCTGGTCGACCTGTCGGGCCTGTCAGAAAGCGACGTCCATGAGCTGGTCGAATTTGGTGCGCTGGTGCCGGTGAACGTCGATGAAATTCCGTGGACCTTCAGCGCCGACTGCATCGTGACGGTGCGCAAAGCCAGTCGATTGCGGCATGATCTTGAGCTCGACTCACACGCCGTGGTGCTGGCGCTCACTTGGCTTGAACAGATTCGCACGCTTGAGGCGGAGCTCGCGCAATTGCGTGCGCAACAACCTTCCTTCAGGCGGCTCTGAAAGCACCGCGCGAATCTGAGTGCGACGAACAAACTCTATATTTGGTGAGGATCTCCAGCCTAAAATGTCCTGAAACACCCGTCAACGTTAGAGTCTTGCAACTTTCCTTATAAAACATGAGGGCAATGACTGCCAGATATTCGTCTCAAACCGCCTTGGTCATATACCCCATCCACGGCCAATAAGTGAGCGCAAAAAACACCAGCAGCACAATCGCGGCCAGCGTGATCACGAGGCCAGTGCGAATGAAATCGCGCGCATCGAACGTGTCGGTGCCGTAGGCGATCATGTTCTGCGGCGCATTCACGGGCAATATGAAACCAAAGCTCACCACGAACTGCAGCAGCATGGTCATGCCGATCACGTTAATACCCGGCGTCTCTACCGCCATCAGCACGCTGATGACGATCGGGATCATGGTCGAGGCAAGCGCCGTCGCACTCGCAAACCCTAAATGAATCACGATCAGGAACAGCGACAACAACATCAGGATTGCAAATGCGCTTGCCTGCTGTAGCCCAAGGTTTTGCACAATCAAATTTGCGAGCCATCCGGCGGCGTTGGTTTTCAACAGTGCTGTTCCAACACTGATGCCGACGGCGAACAGGACCACCGTCCCCCACGGAAAGTTGCGTTGAGAATCTTTCCAGTTCATCACACCCAGGCGGGGCATCAGCAACAGGGCGATGGCAGCGATGGTGGTCGAAGAGGTGTCGAAGTTGTGCAGCGTCTTCTCGGTGGCCCAGAAACCGAGCAACACCAGCACGATCACCAACAACTTCCACTCGTTTGCTGTTGTCCTTCCAATTGCATCAAGTTGCTGCCTGATGGTGGCCTGGCCGCCCGCGATCTCTGCCATCTCCGGCTTCATCATGCGCGTCATGATGAAGTAGACCGCGATGCTCAGCATGGCGGAAAACGGGGCACCTGCGATGAACCACTCGCTCCAGGTGATGCTGGTCCCAAATTGCTTTTCGATGAAACCTATCGCGACCATGTTCTGCGCCGCCGCAGTTTTGATGCCCACGTTCCAGACGCTTGCGGTCTGCGCGGCGGTAATCACCAGGAGGCCGGCGAAGCGGCTACGCTTTTCTACCTTGAACGCAAGAATGAAACCCATCATGATCGGTACCAGACACGCCACCCGCGCTGTTGTGCTCGGCACGATGAACGACAGCAGGAAACCCACGACCATGGCACCCATCACGATATGGTTGGTACCGGCATCGACCTTTGACAACACCACGAGTGCGATGCGCCGGTCAAGCCCGGTGGCGGTCATCGCGGCAGCGATGAAGCAGGCCGCCGCGACGAGTGCAACGGCGCTATTGGAAAATCCGGACAAAGCCAAATTGAGCGCCGCACCCGTGCCCATGTCGAGGCCGCCGGGCTTTGCCGCATCGGGCGCATACGCGAGCAGAAAGATCATGAGTGCGCCAATCACCACCGAACTCACCGCGTAGTCGAGCGCTTCCGTCATCCACACGATCACCGAAAAAGCCAGGATCGCCAACATCACCTGCCCGGCAAGTGACAAGCCCGGCGGAGTCGGCATCCACACAATGATAATCAACGCAAGCAACGC
>JBKJMK010000299.1:0-3443 GCA_046596005.1 Usitatibacteraceae bacterium
AAGCTGCGCGGGTTTTACATCAGGCGAAATCGACACCCATTTGTTATCCAGCGATGGCGCGAAAAAGAACCGCACGGTCTTGAATCCAAGCAACAGCGGGTCGGGCCCGACGTTATACGCGCGTAAGCCCTCGCCATCGAATGCGGCTTCGTCGTGCGGGACACTTTCAAAAAATGATCGATCCAGAATCAGGTCGCCTTGAATGTCGTCAAGGCCACGATCACGCAGCTGCTTCAGCATCGTCGCAAAGCGTTCGACGTTAAGCTTTGGGTCACCGGTGCCCTTTAACACCAGATCGCCTCGCAATGTGGTGCCGCGAATATCGCCCACGCTGAAGACCTCGGTTTTCCATTTGTACGCGGGGCCGAGCAGTTCGAGACCGGCGTAGGTCGTCACCAGTTTGATCACTGATGCGGGATTCATCGACTGGGCCGCGTTGATGGTAATCAGTGCGTCTTTACTGCCAACCTCCTTGACAACAACAGCGACGTTTTCAAGCGGCACGTTTGCCTTCGAAAAAACATCTACAACGGCTGGTGGTAGTGTTTGCGCGCTTACCGCAGCGGCGGCAGCGAGCGCCACAAAGCCAAACGTCAGGACGCCGCGCTGAAATTTCATCGCCTGGTCACTTCGTTAATCGCGTCGATGGTCTGTTCGACCAGCCACGCAAATTCATCTTCCAGGACAACATAGGGTGGCATGAAGTAAACGGTGTTGCCGATCGGGCGTAGCAGCGCGCCGCGCTTCAAGCTCGCCGAAAAAAATTCACGTGCGAAGTTTGGTTGCGTGGTTTTGACTTCGAAAGCCCAGATCATGCCGAGATGGCGAAAATTCCTGACCGCTTCATGTTGGCGAATTGCTTCTGTATGCGCTGAATACCGCTTTGCTTTTTGGCGATTTGCTTCAATCACATTGTCGCTCTCGAAAATATCCAGCGTCGCCAGCGCGGCACGACAGGCAAGCGCACTGCCCGTATAGGAGTGCGAATGAAGGAAAGCGCGGGTGATATCGTCGTCATAAAACGCTGCGTAAATATCATCGCTCGTCAGCACGCAGGACAGGGGTAAATAGCCGCCGGTGAGCCCTTTGGAAAGGCAGACAAAGTCCGGCCGGATGCCGGCCTGCTCAAAGGCAAACATGGTGCCGGTGCGTCCAAAACCGGTCATGATTTCATCGACGATCAGGTGCACCCGATATTTGTCGCACAGCGCGCGCGCCTGCCGCAGGTAGTCCGCGTGATACATGCGCATACCGGCTGCCCCCTGCACCAGCGGCTCAACGATCAGCGCGGCGATTTCATGGTGGCGGTCGGCAAACAAATCCTTAAGTGCGTCACTAGCACTGGCGGGTCTTGCGGGGCATTTTGTCCCTGCCGTGCCCATGGATGCTTGGTCTACGTCCTCATTGAGCGGGAAAGGCACGCGTAGATTGTTATTCAGCAGCGGTCCATACGCGTCGCGAAATATCGCCACATCCGTCACCGACAAGGCGCCAATAGTCTCGCCGTGGTAACTGCCTTCGAGGCTCACAAACTTCTGCTTCCCCGTCTTTCCCGCATTGCGCCAATAATGAAAACTCATCTTCAGCGCTATTTCCACCGCGCTGGCGCCATCGCTACCGTAAAAGGCGTGTCCCAAACCGGTGAGTTTGGCGAGACGCTCGGAAAGTTCGATCACCGGTTCGTGGGTAAAGCCTGCGAGCATCACATGCTCAAGTTTTTCAAGCTGGTCTTTCAACGCCGCGTTGATGCGTGGATTGGCATGGCCGAAAAGATTTACCCACCACGAAGATACCGCATCAAGATAACGCCTACCCTCGAAGTCAATCAGCCAGGCACCATCGCCGCGAGCGATTGGCAGCAGTGAAAACTGTTCGTGGTGCTTCATCTGCGTGCAGGGATGCCACACGCTGTTCAGCGAGCGAGCGACGATTTTGTTGTTGGTGTTTTTTTCCGGCATGGCGTTGCGAATGTATCACAACGCCTTTCACGTTCGCATTGCCAGGCGCAATGGGTTACAGCACCGCGATGATGCCGGTGAGACCCCAAAACAACAACACGTTTACCAGCAACAGCCACCATAGCGCGCGCCAGACGGCGTGCATACGCTTGGCTGGCGGACTTTCTTCGTCATCGCGAGATTGTTGTTCGCGCTGCAAGCGTTGTTGAGAAGCCAATTCTGCACTGATGAAAGTTGCCATTGCCGACGCCTTTCGGAAAGCTGATGCAGGTTCTGACGCAATTGCAATGCCAATTCTTAAGTCGCTGATTAAGAACAACAATAACGCGCACTGACTTTCGCACTGTCGCCATTGCCCGACGCGCATCGAGGCAGAAAATATAACTTGTTGTTTATGCGACTAAATTTTGGTCGTCAATCAGCGACAACGCTGCACTGTGATTGACGACCGCCGTGAGCACCCAACCTCCGTGTTTGCTAGCAACATAAGCCTGCGAAGTTGTGGCGAAATAGGTCAGCTTCTGCCTTCACGATTTGTTTTTCTGGTTCCCACAAAACGAACAAGGAGACGAACATGAGCTTGCTGAATTTGATCGAGGCGCAAATGATTTCCAATCGCCTGCCGCTGGTGGCAGTGACCTTGGCCGCCGTCCCGCACACCAACACGCCCACCGTGTTGACATTGCACTGGCATGGATTCGTTGAGTTGCGGCTCACCGACGACAGTAACGCCGTGGCTTATCAATCGGTTCCCAGCTCGGCGTTGCAGGTCAACGAGCGCTGGGATCATTTTGACGATCTGGATGGCGAGGCACTCGAAACAGCGTGGGAACTCGGTGCCTGGAATCTCGAACGCGCCGAAGTGCAGCCGTTCGCGCGTCCAGGTGCGGATACGCATGAAACCGTGATGGGCATGCACGCCTTCGGCGCATCACCACTTTCAATCGATGGTGATTCGCCAATCATTGCCGATGTACCGGACAGTGAAGACCTGATTCACTCGGCTTCGCGTTCAGGTTACGTGCAGTGGTTGTTTCGTCCAGTGCGCGGCGGGCTCTGGCCAGAATCCACCGACGATGTCACGCTCGAACCCGGTGGCTACCGCAATCCGCCATGTCCGCTGTTGAGCAAGCCAGTGACCTCGGTCGCATTTCGCGCGAATTTGCGCAAAATCATTTACCCGTTCGGGCGAAGCTGCCGGACGCTGATTGAAAGTGCTTAATTAACTAAAAATGAAACCCTGGTACTGGCGAGCCTCGCAACGGCATTTCTGCCTGCAAACCTTGCCAGTGCTAGAGTTTCACAATTCTCTCGCCGTGGTTTTGCTGAGTGTGCTTCATTGGTTTTCCCTGATTGCCTTCTATTGGAGGTGAGCTAACAGTTACTTCACTGTGCGATTATTTTGCGGCAACCAGGAAAGTTGGCGTTGCTTCCATGTAGCGCGGTGCAGTAACAACAATGGTTTCCATTCTGACCACTGGTTCG
>JBKJMK010000389.1:0-3421 GCA_046596005.1 Usitatibacteraceae bacterium
GGCGGTGCAATTTTCGTCTGTGATACCACGGCCGATAAATGTCACAATGCGCGTTCCCAAATAGTCTGCGTCCGCCACCACCATGCTCAGCAAGATTTTCAAGAAAAACGAAGCACCTCCGCCATTGACGCCGATGCCTAAACAGGCAACCGCGCCTACACCCGCACAGATAGCCGCGCAGTTGGCTGACAAAATCTCCTGGGAAGGCAAATTGCAGTCTGCGCTGGGCGACGACGCGGCGCTATTGGCAATTGCAAAAGAATCGTCGTTGATCGATATCAAACACGCCGCAGTGGAGGCATTGGTGAGCGAGGATGCGCTCAAACGTGCTGAGCGAGAGTTCCGCGACCACGACCGGCGTGTGCATCGGACCGCCAAGCAGCGTTATGAGGCCTTGGTGAACCGGCGCGTGGCGAGCGTGAGCGCCGCCAAGCTGATTGAAACAGGCGCGGTTCTGTTGCACGAGGTGTCAATCCCGGCCAATCGCCTGGTAGAGCTTGATCGGGCCTGGGCTGCACTTGACCAGTCCGCGCTGGAGGACAAGCAAAAAGCCGACTACCTCGCGCTATGGACAAAGCTTTCGTCACTCACGCGGGAACGCGGCGAGCAGCAGCTGCAAGCCAAGCGCTGGCTGGCAGATGCCGAACTGGCGTTGTCGGATTTGAATGCACGGTGTTCCGAAGCCGCTGATGGTGTCCAGGAGCGTTCGACGCTTGCTGACGCCCGTGCGAAAGTTGGTGCGGTGCTACTAGCTGTACCCCGGCAAGTGAATCTACAAACCCCGCAGGTCGACGCCAAGTCAGCCGAGTTGCAAGATGCGCTGCAACTTGCGGCCGCCATTGATGCGCGCCTGATATTGCTTGAAGAACTGCAACGACCAATGATGGTGCCTGAAGGCGAGGCCAGTCTCGCCGAAGCAACGACTGAAACTGTCGCCGCGACTGCCGCGGCCACAGCGGAAATCGCGCCACCAAAACCACCTTCACCCCACGCGCGCTGGCGCGCACTTACGCCCATCGCCGATGCACGAATCGCTGCAATACTCGACGCGCGGCTCAATCAATGGCAAAGCGCGAAGTCCGATGCGCGGCAAGCACGATCAGTCGAGGCAAAGCAGCACGCAAAGGAAGAAAACAGGGCTGTCAAGCAAGCGCGCAGCGATGCCCTGGCCGTCGTCATCACTGGCTTGGTCGAACAAGCGGAAGCGGCGTTGACCGCCGGGCATGTCGCAGAAACCGCCAAATATTTAACGGCCATCGATGACGCGTGTGGCAATGCGAAAGGCGCGCCGGTCGAAAATCTTTTGCAGACACGGATCGATACATTGCAAGCCGAAATAGCGCGCTTGAAAGGCTGGCAGCATTGGGGCGGTGGGCGAGTGCGCGATGACCTCGTTGTGGAAGCCGAAGACCTCGCAAAATCCAGCACCGCCGATAAGCTTGCCGTCAAGCAGCACACCGATGCAATTGAAAACCTGCGCAATCGTTGGAAGGAATTGGACAAACTGGGTGGTGCCACCAGTCGGCCGCTTTGGCAACGATTTGATGGCGCGCTGAAAACAGCGTATCTGCCGGTTGCGGCGCATCTCGCAAAACTGAAAGCCGTTCGACAGGAAAATCTCGCGGCGAGAAAAATTTTGCTCGACAATCTCGATGCAGTGAAACTCGCTGATCGCGACAATGATGCAACGCTTGATTCAACGCTAAAAGTAAACCCCGACTGGCGGGCATATGCGCGGGCTATCGAGCACTTTCAAACCGAATGGCGCAAGTGCGGACCAGTTGAACACACCGTGCCGCACAAGGCACAGGCGGCACTTGTGACGCGCATGAAGGCCTCTATCGCGCGTCTCGACGCACCATTGTCGGAAGCGCGCCGTGTCGCCCAATTAGAGCGCGAAAATTTGATCGCGCGCGCGAAAGCGCTGACTGCTGATATCAGGAATCGGGAAGTGATCACCAAGGTGCGGCAATTGCAGACCGAATGGCAAACCCACGCAAAGGCATTGCCGCTGATACGTCAGGTGGAAAACGCCTTGTGGACGCAATTTAAAGCCGCGACCGATGCGGTCTTTACACAACGCGACGAAATGCACGCCGCTCGCGATGGCGAGTTCAAGGCAAATCATGCGACGCGCGAGGCACTGATTGCGCGGCTTGCCGGACTGGGCGCGGATACCGCCGCGACAGAAATTAAACGCACCGTGGCAGAAGTCGATACGGAGTGGCGGAAATGCGGAGATGCCCCACGCGCTGAAGCCGCCAGGATCGAGGCGCAATTTCGTACTGCCCGCGATATTGCGCAACAATATCTTGCCGGGAGCGCCAAACGTGGCTGGCACAACATTTGTGATGCACTCAATGCAAAGTTGGCACTTTGTGTGGAAGTGGAATCTGCAACCATCAAGGAAGACGCCGCATTACGCTGGGCCTCGCTGCCGGTATTGCCAGCCGGTTGGGAAAAAGCGTTGAGTGGTCGGTTTGAAAGCGCGCAGAACGGCACGGGCGAAGCTGGTGCCGACGAGGCCTCAGAAGCGATTGCGACGCCGCTGTTGCAGTTGGAGGCGGCACTGGAAATCGACTCTCAGCCGGCTTTCCAGGGTGCGCGCCGTGAACTCAGGTTGCGTGCAATGAAAGCCGCCATTGAAGGCCGGCAATCCGCAAGCATCACCAACGCCGACATTGAGCGCTGGCTTGGCGAAGTAATAGCACAGCCGTACGTAGATGCGATCAGCAGCGAACGTATTGCGACCATCCTTGCGGCGGTACGCAACAAACCACTGCGTTAGTTTTTCGATTGCAATGAACAGAACATATCCCGTTGAGTTGATCGCCGGTCACGCGGACTTCCGGGCGCTCGCCAGCATCTCAGGCATCAAAGCGGACCTGCGCTATGCGAGTGCCAATAATTTTGTCGGCCGTGATCTGTACTCTCCGCTCGACTGCGCGTGGTTACATCGGCATGCTGCTGCTGGATTGGAAAAATCGGTTGCGTGGCTTGCGGTAAAGCGCGCAGATGTGGGGCTGCTCGTGCTCGATGCCTTGCGCCCGCAGCGCGTGCAGGAACAATTGTGGCAAGCACTGCAGGGCACCGATTTACTCGGCTATCTCGCCAATCCGGTGCGCGGCTCGATCCACTCATTCGGCATGGCGGTCGATATCACCCTGGTGGACGGGCACGGGCGCGAGCTCGATATGGGCACGTCGTTTGATGACCTTACCGAGCGTTCGCATCCGGCGCGTGAAGACGCCATGCTCGCGAGCGGCGAGTTGAGTGAAGTGCAGGTCGACAATCGACAACTGTTGCGGGAGTCGATGGTTCACGGCGGCTTTGCGGGAATCAGTAGCGAGTGGTGGCACTTTGATTGCGGTGATCGCAGCGTGGTACGGGCGGAATACACGCGGGTGTTATAAGCAGGCGC
>JBKJMK010000410.1:0-6118 GCA_046596005.1 Usitatibacteraceae bacterium
CAACAAGATTAACTCCATGCTGTGCTCGCAGGATTTGCGGGAACTCCTTTACTGGCGAGGCTTTACAGACATTTGTGCCCTGAGATACCCGCCAATGCTGGAGTTTCATGAGGTGAAATACTCCTCCCACAGACTGATCAAGCTTGACCCAACGCCCCATCCGTCAATGTCAATGTGCGTTGCATCTTAGCCGCAAGGGTAGGATCGTGCGTCACCATCACCAGTGCGGTTTTGTACTTGGCGTTGAGTTCAAGTATCAGTGAGAACACATGATCGGCGGTGGCGCGATCGAGGTTTCCAGTCGGCTCATCGGCCAGCACACAGGCGGGATGGGTGACGAGCGCACGGGCAACGGCAACGCGTTGGCGTTCGCCGCCGGAAAGCTCACCCGGTTTATGCGTGAGTCGATGTGCCAGTCCCGCTTCACCGAGAATAATCGCGGCACGTTCTTTTGCGTTGGCTGTCGTTTCACCACGGATGGCAAGTGGAATCGCAACGTTCTCCAGCGCAGTAAATTCCGGCAACAGATGATGAAATTGATAAACGAAGCCCAGCGCGGCATTGCGCAACCGCCCTTGTTCGACGGGGGAGAGTTTATCGATACGCCTGCCAAGCACCTCGACCTCACCACTCGATGGTGCATCCAATCCGCCGAGGATATGCAGCAGGGTACTTTTGCCTGAGCCCGATGCGCCGACGATGGCGATGGTCTCGCCTTCATTGACCTGAAGATCGACATTTTTCAGAACATCCACCGGTGCGGTGCCTTGACGAAATGTCTTTGAAATGTGCCGACAGATGATGACTGGATTATTCATAGCGCAGCGCCTCGGCTGGATTCACCCGCGATGCGCGCCAGCTCGGATAAAGCGTCGCCGCCAACGACAACAGCAGTGCGATCACGGCAGTGGTCCAGACATCGTTCCATTTAAGGTCACTTGGCAGCTCTGAGAGGAAATAAACTTCCGGGCTCAGTACCTTGAATCCCGCCATGCTCTCGACAAACGGCACGACCACATCGATGTTGAGCGCCAGTAAAATCCCTGTCGCCACGCCGATCAATGTACCGATCACGCCGATGACTGCACCCTGCACGACAAATATTTTCATGATCATGCCGGGCGAGGCACCGAGGGTGCGCAGGATCGCGATATCTGGATGCTTGTCGGTCACGACCATCACGAGCGTAGAGACAAGATTAAACGCCGCCACCGCAATAATGAGCGCAAGAATGACAAACATCATGCGCTTTTCGATTTCCACAGCACGGAAATAAGTCTCGTTTTGCTTGGTCCAGTCGGTAACGAAGCCATCAATCCGCAGCGTATTTTGAAGTTCACGCGAAACACCGCGCGCCCGGTTTGTATCCTTAAGCTTGATACGTATACCACTCACATTCTCACCAAGCCGGAACAACACCTGCGCATCTTTCATGTGAATAAGCGCCAGTGTTGAATCGTATTCGTAGTGTCCGGAACTGAAAATGCCGGACACCGTAAAACTGCGTAAACGCGGCACCATCCCGGCCGGTGTGACACTACCTTGCGGCGTAATAAGTTGAAGCTTGGTACCAACACTGACGCCGAGGGCGCGCGCCAATTCGGCACCGAGGATGATGTTGTATTCGCCCGCCGCCAGTGAGGTAATCTGCCCCACGCGCATATCGCGACCAAGATCGGCCACGGCGTTCTCGTCGGAAGGGATGATCCCGCGCACCATGACGCCACGCACATTCGACGAATATGCAAGTAACCCCTGGCCATTTACAAACGGAGCCGTACCGACCACTTCGGGATTTTTCATCGCAACCTCCCGAACGGTTTGCCATTGATCGAGGCCACTTTCAAAACCCATGACCTGGACATGCGATGACACGCCCAGAATGCGCGCTCGCACCTCTTTTTGAAACCCATTCATCACCGACATCACAGTGATCAGTGCCGCGATACCGAGCGCGATCCCGAGCATGGACGCCAGGGAAATGAATGAGATGAAATGATTCTGGCGTTTTGCGCGGGTGTAGCGCAGGCCGATAAATAGTGATAGTGGCTGCAAGATATGGCGAACGTAGGGATTGGCGTTGCCCGATGATAAACTACTTTCATTGCCGCTCCCGCTATGAAATTCGACGTTTTCCTCCCTTCCCTGCTCGTTTCGCCAGACTGGTTCGCCGATTCTGATCCGCCCCGCTTAGCCGCAATCGAGGCCATGCTGGTACGCGGAACCTCGCGTGTCGGCGGCGCGTGGCCAACTGTTTTGTTGCCCGCTTTCGGTGCGGAAAGTGCCGATGCCCTCGGCGCCTTTGCCGCTTTCGCCGCCTTCGGCGACGACCTCGATACAGCTGCACGCGGGTGGATGTTCGCCGAGCCCGCGCATTTTCAGGCCGACCGCGACACGCTCAACCTGCTCCCATGCGCGCAACTCGATATCAGCGCTAGCGAGGCCGCGCAATTAATTAGTGCGCTCAATGCAAATTTCGCTGATCGGGGGTTGGCATTTTTCCGCGGCGCATCCGGCTATTGGTACGTAAGTTGCGGCGCCGATGAGTTGCCGCAAACGACACCGATCTGCGCGTCACGACGCGGTGCAATATTTGAAAAACTGCCGCAATCGCGTGGCACGCTATCCTGGAAAGCAATCCAGAACGAGGCGCAGATGTTGTTTCATTCACATGTCGTTAATGACGCCAGGGCGGCCGCAGGAAAACTGAGTATCAACGGCCTGTGGTTCTGGGGAGAGGGAGTTTTGCCAAGGGTGGCAAACGCCTCGAAACCATCCATTGGCGTGGTGTGTGGCGATATTCCCCTCGCCAAGGGACTCGCCCGGTGGGTAAATGCGCAATTTGCACCGGTCAATCAGATTGCTGTTGCTGACGCCGCCGCAACTGCCGAGCACAGCGTATTGGTAATTGACGCGCTGGAAATTCCGCTTGCGCGTGGCGACATTCCGTCGTGGCGGGAAGCAGTATTGAAATTGGATTCGGAAATCTTTACGCCGCTACTCGCATCGCTACGTGCTGGCATGATCGAAGAAGTGATTCTCACGCTGCCACGTGAGCGTGACTCATTGATCTTCACAATCAATTCGCAATCGTTGCGCGGACTGAAAGGCTGGTGGAAAGATTTCACACAAAAGACGCGCCCGTTTCTGGAGTCATCACTTGCCTGAAATCGTCACCCGCGCACGTGACCCTGCCGCCTTCGATGCCTTGATTGGTGCCAATGTAGACCCGCGCATGGCACGTGTATACGCGGCCCGTGGTATCGCGACCGTGGCAGATTTGAACCACGCTTTACCGGCCCTGCTCCCTCCCGCCCAACTTGCGTTTATTGATGATGCAGCGCGTCTCCTCGCCAATGCAATAGAAACGCGCAAGCGCCTGTTGATCGTCGCCGATTACGATGCCGACGGCGCAACCGCTTGCGCCGTCGGCATGCGCGCACTCGCGGCGATGGGTGCCAAGGTGGATTTCATTGTCCCCAATCGATTTGAATTTGGCTATGGCCTGACACCGGAAATCGTCGCCCTCGCTGCGCAAAGCAGCCCGGACATCATCATCACCGTCGACAACGGGATCGCCAGCGTGGACGGCGTGAGAGAAGCCAATCGGCGCGGCATTCAGGTGCTGGTCACCGATCACCATCTCCCTGGCCAATCACTGCCGGACGCTGCCGTGATCGTGAATCCGAATCAGGCCGGCGACGCTTTCGCGAGTAAGAATCTCGCTGGTGTCGGGGTCATTTTTTACACCATGACTGCCCTTCGCGCGGAGCTTAGAACCCGCAATTACTTCGCCGGAAAACCTGAACCAAATCTGGCTGACCTCCTCGATCTGGTTGCACTGGGTACCGTGGCCGATGTCGTCAGGCTTGATCACAACAATCGCGTGCTGGTCGAACAGGGCCTGGCAAGAATCCGTGCAGGCCGAATGTCTGCTGGCATCCGTGCGCTCATGCAAGTGGCAGGACGCGACCCTCACCGCGCATCAACGTACGATCTTGGCTTCGTCGTCGGACCTAGAATAAATGCCGCCGGGCGTCTCGATGACATGTCTCTCGGCATTGCCTGTTTGCTGGCAGACGATGACCGCACCGCCACAGACCTCGCATCAAAGCTCGACGCGCTCAATCGGGAACGGCGCTCAATTGAATCCGAAATGCGCGACATCGCGCTGGCATCACTTGAGGAAGTCGATGTCGGCGCACGTTATGCGCTGTCACTGTTCGATCCAGGTTGGCATCAGGGCGTGGTCGGCATCCTCGCGTCCCGCATCCGCGAAAAATACCACCGCCCCGTGATTGCCTTTGCACAGGACGGCCAGGGAAATCTCAAAGGCTCAGGTCGCTCCATCAGCGGATTCCACCTGCGCGACGCACTGGACCTCGTCACCAAACGCCACCCCGCACTCATCAGCAAATTTGGCGGCCATGCGATGGCAGCGGGCCTTACTATTCCGGAGTCGGGCATGGTGGATTTTTCGAACGCGTTTGAATCAGTCGCGCGTGACCTACTCACTCCCGCTGATTTGGCTGAACGCATCGAGACAGACGGCACACTCAATGCCGATGAATTGACGTTTGATTTTGTACACGCGATCGACGCGCAAGTCTGGGGCCAAGGGTTTAACGCGCCATCATTCACCGGGCATTTTCGGGTGCTGGAGCAACGCGTTGTCGGGCAAAAGCATTTGAAGCTAAAACTATCAATGGGCTCGTGCACATTTGAAGCCATGCGTTTTGGCTCTGCCGATACCCTGAACGCCAGCATGGACGCGGTGTTTCGACCATCGATCAATGAATTTCGCGGGAACGCGACGTTGCAATTGGTGTTGGATTACGTGGCCTAAGGTGCGCACCCTGCGTGCTCGTCGCGTATAATTCTCGGAGAATTTTCGCGCTTGGCGACTGGCTTGACCGCTTACTGCCAACGCCAGTCAAACCCCTGCCTTCACCTCAGCCCTCTCCCAAAGGTCGAGGGCGAAAAACCAAGAAAACGAATCGAACCCGACATGGAAGCAGATCAGCTAAACGCAATTGGAAACCTCATCTCCGACTTGACCACGCGCACGGTCGAGTTGCGGAGGTATCTTTGACTTTGATGCAAAGGTAGAACGTCTCGCCGAGGTCAATCGGCTGGCCGAGGACCCGGCGGTCTGGAGCGACAGCAAGCGCAATCAGGAACTGGGCAAAGAAAAGAAGTTGCTGGACGAAGTTGTCACAACGCTGACAAATTTGGGGACTGGTCTCAGCGATGCGCGGGAACTATTCACACTCGCCAAAAGTGAAACTGATGAAGACACCTTGCTCGCCATCAGCAGTGACGCCAACGATCTGCAAAAACTGGTCGTTGATCTTGAGTTCCGCCGGATGTTCTCCAATGTGATGGATCCGAACAATTGCTTCATCGATATTCAATCCGGCGCAGGCGGCACCGAAGCGCAGGATTGGGCCAACATGTTGATGCGCCAATATTTGCGTTATTGCGAGCGTAAAGGATTCAAGACCGAGTTGCTGGAGGAATCCGCGGGCGACGTGGCGGGCATCAAATCGTGTTCGATCAAAGTTATCGGCCCGTACGCCTACGGTTTCCTGCGCACCGAGACCGGCGTGCATCGGCTGGTGCGAAAAAGCCCGTTTGATTCCTCCGGCGGTCGTCACACTTCGTTCGCAAGTTTGTTTGTCTATCCGGAGGTCGATGACTCCATCGATATCGAAATCAATCCTGCGGATTTGCGCATCGATACCTTCCGCGCCTCTGGCGCGGGTGGCCAGCACATCAACAAAACCGATTCCGCGATTCGTATCACACACGCGCCGTCCGGCGTGGTGGTGCAGTGCCAGAATGATCGCTCGCAGCATCGGAACCGCGCCGAGGCAATGTTAATGTTGAAGGCGAAACTCTACGAGCTGGAGATACGCAAGCGCCAGGCCGATCAGCAAAAGCTGGAAGATTCAAAAACAGATATTGGCTGGGGGCATCAGATTCGCTCCTATGTGCTGGACAATTCGCGGATCAAGGATTTGCGCACCAATGTTGAAGTGGGAAATACGAAGTCCGTGCTGGATGGGGATTTGGATGTGTTTATTGAAGCCAGTTTGAAGCTGGGTGTGTGATGAAG
>JBKJMK010000417.1:0-16060 GCA_046596005.1 Usitatibacteraceae bacterium
TTGCCACCTGGCTCAATCGTGCACATATTCCGTTTCTCGAAAAATCGCGTCCGGTGGACGCTTTACCGACCATGGCTGCCCGCCCCGCGTTGCCGTCTGTCGTGAAAAACGAAAAGAGTGAGCCCGAGAAGCCGCGTTTCGAGTTTTATCAAATTTTGCCTGGTGATAAGGGCGCAACAGGCACAGAGCGCCCCGGCGCGGGCGTGGCCAACGTCGCCAAAACGCTACCCTCGTCCGAATCCAGGCCTGCTGCGAAGGTCGAGGCTGCGACGCTCAGGGAAGTGTCAAGTCCAGCGGGGGGTGAAACGGTTTATCTGCAGGCTGGTGCCTTCCAAAGCCAGACTGATGCTGAAAACCTCAAGGCGAAGATTGCGTTTTCCGGTTTTGAGGCCTATGTCCGTCCGGTCAACTTACCGGACAAAGGCACGTTATACAGGGTGCGTCTCGGTCCATACAAAAGTACCGACGAGGTGAACAGAATCAAAGCAACGCTGGCTCAAAACGGAATCGGTGCAGCGGTGGTGAAGACCGCTGATTAGTTTAAGTATTTATTTAACAGGAAATCCAAGATGTCCAATTGGCTCAAGAAAATCGGCGTGTTTTTGTTCACGACACTTGCCTTCGCTACGGTTCATGCCCAACGCGTGACACCGCTTAATCCACCGCAGTTGGTCGAAAACGACGGCAAGATTGAAGTGCTGGAGTTTTTTGCCTACGGCTGCATTCACTGCGCCAATCTGGAGCCTTCGTTCGACGCCTGGGTCAAGAAACAGCCAGCCGATGTAAAGGTCAAGCGGATTCCCTCTCCAGTGCCGATTATGGGCATTGACAGTACCGTCATTTATTACTCCCTTGAAGCGCTCGGTCAACTTGAACGCTTGCACGCCAAGATATTTAACGCTGCGCATCTTGAGAAAGTCGTTCTTGGCAATCCTGCAGCGTTGAATAAGTGGCTGGAAAAAAATGGTGTTGATCCGAAGAAATATGAAGAAGTGCAAAAATCTTTTTCGGTTGTCACCAAAGTCAATCGCGCCCGGAAAATGGTCTCGGATTACAAAATCGAAGCGACGCCGATGATCGTGGTGAACGGTCGATTTGCAGTCGAGCAGGGCAATGGTGGCGCAGAAGCGATGTTTGCAAGCGTCGAGCAGCTTATCGCCCAGACGCGTGCGACGGTGAAAACGTCGACGGCACCGGTGTCCGTTAAACCAGAATTGAAAAAAGCGGCAGCGGTAACGCTGAAGTAACACGCAACGACCGTTTCTTCCAAAAACGCGGGCTTAGTCCCGCGTTTTTCATTTTGATGCGACTGGCGCAACAGTCAGACGTCGCTTACATGTCGAAAATACTTGCTGGCATGTTGTCAGTGTGCTTCATTGAACCCTAAGCGGACGACCGATGAGTAATGCGTAAAATAGCCGATGATCAAAATTTTTATCACAGGGGCCTCGTCTGGTATCGGCGAGTCAATGGCGCGCTTCTACGCCCGGCGGGGCGTGCAACTTGGTTTGGTTGCGCGGCGCGCGGATTTCCTGGCTCGTCTTGCAGATGAACTTGAGCCTCGTCCCGCGGTTTATTCCCTGGATGTGCGTGACCCCATCGCACTGAAAAACGCGGCCAACGATTTCATCGCCCGTTTCGGCGTTCCGGATATCGTGATTGCCAATGCGGGTGTCTCCCGGGGTACTCTGACGGAGATGGAAGACGACCTGAAGGTGTTTCAGGAGGTATTTGATATCAACGTGATGGGCATGGTGAACACCTTTCACGCCTTCATTGAGCCGATGAAACGGCAAAAGCAAGGCACGCTGGTCGGCATTGCGAGTGTGGCCGGATTCCGCGGCATTCCCGGCGGCGGTGCCTACTCTGCATCCAAGGCGGCTGCCATCAGGTACTGTGAATCACTGCGGGTGGAACTGCGCAGCGAGGGCATATCGGTTGTCACTATTTGTCCTGGCTACATCAAAACCCCGATGACCGCTGTGAACAAATTCAAAATGCCATTTCTCATCGACGTCGATGAGGCGGTGGCACGTTTTGCGCGCGCCATCGAAGCGAAGACATCGTTCACGGTTATTCCGTGGACGATGGGCCTGGCCGCGCGGATTTTGCGTCTGTTGCCGAACTGGCTGTACGACCGCGTTTTTTCCCGTATGCCAAGAAAACCGCGATCATAATTCCTGGCCCGTGCAGACGGGACCGTATTCAAATCCTCCCCAGAAAACCCCAATGACCGCACGCTACCAAGCCCAGGAAAATATTGCCATCATCACCATCGATAATCCGCCTGTCAACAGCATGGGCCTCGCGACCCGGCAGGCAATCGCTGCGGCGTTGAAGCGGGCAGCCGAAGACGCTGGCATCGAGGCAGTTGTGATCACCGGCGCCAATGGTGTTTTGACCGGGGGCGCAGATATTCGCGAATTCGGAAAACCAGTGGCGATGCAATCGCCTAATTTGCACGACCTGATCCGCCTGTTCGAAGCAAGTACCAAGCCGGTGATCGCGGCGATCAATGGTGTGTGCATGGGCGGCGGGACGGAAATTTCACTGGGCTGCCATTATCGCGTCGCGGCACCCGGCGTGATGATTGGTCTGCCGGAAGTGAAGATCGGAATATTGCCAGGCGCAGGCGGCACCCAGCGTTTGCCACGACTGGCAGGCGTGGAGCTGGCGCTTGGCATGATTGTTTCCGGGGACCCGGTGAAATCCGAGGTTCTCGCGAATGCCAGGGCACTCGATAAATTGATTGACGGTGATTTCATGTCAGGTGTGCTTGCGTTTGCAAAAAACACTGTCTCGGACGATGTCAAGTTGCCACGCGTTCGGGACATGAAAATCAACCTGCCCAACGCCGCTGGGTTTTTTGCCGAAGCACGTGCCAAAGTTGCAGCGAGCAGTAAACATTTCCCCGCACCACTGAAATGCGTTGATGCAGTGGAGGCCTCGGTATTGCGCGATATCGACGACGGTCTCGCCTACGAATTCCAGCTATTCTCTGAACTCGTGGCGACGCCCGAATCGGCTGCTCTGCGGCACGCATTCTTTGCTGAACGCGCGGCATCGAAAGTATCCGACGTGCCAGAGACGACGCCGACGCGACCGATTAACACCGTCGCGGTCATCGGGGCAGGCACCATGGGCGGCGGTATCAGCATGAATTTTCTCAATGCAGGAATTCCCGTCACCATGCTGGAAATGAAGCAGGACGCGCTCGACAAGGGCGTCGCCATCATTCGAAAGAATTTCGAAAGCACCGTCAAACGCGGCAAGCTCACGCAGGAACAGTGTGAGCAGCGGATGGCGTTATTGACGCCTACGCTTGAGTATGCGGCCATTAAAAAGGCTGACCTTGTCATTGAGGCGGTATTTGAAGATATCAGTGTGAAAGAGAAGGTATTCAGTACGCTGGACACGGTCATGAAACCCGGCGCCATTCTCGCCAGCAACACGTCGGCACTGGATTTAAACCGGATTGCAAATTTCACCAAGCGTCCACAGGACGTTATCGGACTGCATTTTTTTAGTCCGGCAAATGTGATGAAATTGCTTGAGGTTGTGCGCGGTGCGGCGACCGCAAAGGATGTGCTGGCAACGGTGATGAAACTCGCCAAAAAAATAAAAAAGACGGCGGTTGTCTCAGGGGTTTGCGACGGCTTCATTGGCAACCGTATGATCGAGCAGTATTTGCGTCAGGCCCTGTTCATGCTCGACGAAGGCGCGTCGGTGGAGCAAATTGACAACGCGATTGAAGCATTTGGATTTGCCATGGGGCCATTTCGCATGAGCGATCTGGCTGGAAATGACATCGGCTGGCATATTCGAAAGAGGCGCTACGCTGAGCGGCCTGAAATCGTTTACTCAAGAATAGGCGATCGCGTGTGCGAACTTGGCCGCTTTGGACAGAAGACCGGCGCGGGTTGGTACGACTATAAACAGGGAGACCGTTCAGCTTATCCATCGCCAGTGGTTGCCGGGCTGTTGAACGATTACCGCCGCTCGATTGGGATTAAATTAAGACAGATTGGCGATGAGGAAATTTGCCAGCGTCTGGTCTACGCGCTGGTCAATGAGGGCGCGCATATTCTGGAGGAGGGCATCGCGCAGCGAGCTTCTGATATCGATGTCATTTACCTCACCGGCTATGGCTTCCCATTGTGGCGCGGCGGTCCTATGCACTATGCGGAATCGGTTGGCTTGGCCAGTGTTGTTGAATCAATAAACGGGTTCGCGAATAATCCGCACACCGACCCGGTATTCTGGCGACCTGCGGCCAATCTGGTCGCGGGTGCGCAATCGGGCAAAGGGCTCGATGCAGAATGAGCAAGATTCTCGCGCAACGCGATCTCGAATTCCTGCTTTATGAGTGGCTGGACGCTGAATCATTGACAATGCGTCCACGCTTTGCCGATCATTCTCGTGAAACCTTTGACGCCGCAATTCAAACCAGTCGCCAAATTGCCATCGACCTGTTCGCGCCGCACAATAAAAAAAGTGACGCCAACGAACCCCTCATGGTGGTCGATTCCAGGGGCGGGCACGTGCAGCTCATCCCCGAAATTAAACAGGCTGTTGATGCTTTCAGTGCGGCAGGGTTGATCGCTGCGGGACAGGATTTCGAATTGGGTGGCATGCAATTGCCGTGTGTGATTGAAAAGGCATGCATGGCATGGTTCATGGGGGCCAATGTTGCCACCGCAGGCTATCCGTTTCTGGCGACGGGAAGCGCAAACCTGCTGCTGGCGCACGGCACAAAAGAGCAGATTGATACTTATGCACGTCCGCTTCTGGCAGGGCGTTTTCTGGGCACGATGTGTCTCTCTGAGCCGCAGGCCGGGTCAAGTTTGTCCGATATCAAAACCCGCGCCGAACCCGACGCGGAAAATAAAACGAATGGCATCTACCGCCTGACCGGCAACAAGATGTGGATTTCCGGCGGCGAGCACGAAATTTCCGAAAATATTATTCATCTCGTGCTGGCAAAAATTCCCGGGCCGGATGGGAAATTGATCCCTGGGGTGAAAGGCATTTCGCTTTTTGTCGTGCCGAAGTTTCTGGTCAATGCCGATGGAAAATTGGGTGAGCGCAACGATGTAACGCTTGCTGGGCTCAATCACAAGATGGGTTATCGCGGCACCACCAATTGTCTGCTCAATTTTGGTGAGGGCAAGTTCACGCCACAGGGAAAAGCTGGCGCGATTGGCTATCTCGTTGGCGAGCAACACAATGGCCTCGCCTGCATGTTTCACATGATGAACGAGGCGCGAATCGGTGTCGGTCTCGGCGCGACCATGCTCGGGTACGCCGGCTATCTGCATGCGCTCGAGTACGCGCGCAATCGTCCACAGGGCCGCCCCATCGCCGCAAAAGATCCGTCGTCACCGCAATCGCTCATCATGGAGCACGCCGATGTGCGGCGCATGCTACTGGCGCAGAAAACCTATGTTGAAGGCGCGCTTGCACTGAACCTCTATTGCGCAAGACTGGTCGATGAAGAGCGAACTGGCGCGGATGAGAATAGTCGACGTGAAGCGTTGCTTCTGCTTGATATTCTCACGCCGGTTGCCAAGAGCTGGCCTTCGCAATGGTGCCTTGAGGCCAATAGTCTGGCGATTCAGGTGCATGGTGGCTATGGCTATACACGCGACTACAACGTGGAGCAGTTCTATCGCGACAATCGCCTGAATGCCATTCACGAAGGCACCCACGGAATTCAGGGGCTCGATTTACTGGGGCGCAAAGTGGTAATGCAGGACGGCGCGGCGTTAAAGTTGCTGGTGTCGCGTATAGAAGCAACGCTGCATAAGGCCGATGAAGATGGCGATTTGACCGAGTGGGCAGGAAATGTCTTTGCGATGCTAGATCATCTGGTAGAAACAACGCATGACTTGCATGCGGCTGACAATGTGGAAAAGACACTCGCCAATGCGTCTGTCTATCTGGAGGCGTTTGGACATGTGGTGATGGCCTGGATCTGGATGGAACAAGCATTGGTGGCCACGCGTGCCGGAAATCAGTATGAAGACTTCTATCGCGGCAAGTTGCAGGCTTGCCAGTACTTTATTCAATGGGAATTGCCGAAGGTTCGACCGATGTTGAATTTGCTGGAGTCACTCGATACCACAACGCTTGACATGAAAGACAGCTGGTTCTAATCAGCACGTACTCTCACCATGACCGCCAGGAATTCCACCACCCGCTTTTCCTCCCGCGTTGACGACTACGTCAAATACCGACCGCACTATCCGGTCGAAATTCTCGACCTGCTCGCCGCGAAATGCGAAATGACGCCAGAAAGCGTGGTCGCTGATATTGGCTCCGGCACCGGCATTCTCACCAGGCTATTTTTGGATAACGGGAACCCGGTCGTCGGCGTGGAGCCCAACAAGGAGATGCGTGAGGCAGCTGAAGTGTACCTTGCCGAATATGCGCGCTTCAGTAGCGTAGATGGCACATCGGAAGTATCACGGCTGCCGGCAAAGGCAGTCGATATCATCGTCGTCGGCCAAGCCTTCCACTGGTTTGACCAAGCTAAAACGCGCCTTGAATTTCAGCGTATCTTGAAGCACGACAGTTATGTGGTGCTGGTATGGAATGACCGCCGCGTGGATTCGACGCCATTCCTGCGCGACTACGAGGCGTTACTGCAGCAATTTGGCACCGACTACAACGAGATCAAACACAAGGACGTGCAGGACAATGCGGTATTCACCGCGTTCTATGGCGCGTCACCGAGTCACGTCGTATTCGACAACATTCAACACTTTGATTTTGATAGCCTGAAGGGGCGACTCAATTCTGCATCTTATATGCCCAGTCGTGATGATCCCCTGTATCCCGCCTTGACAAAGCGAGCGAAAGAGACTTTTGACGCGCACCAAACCGATGGGAAAATCGCTTTCGAGTACGACACACGCGTGTACTATGGTCGAATGCAGTAGTCTTTGAAGGAAAGAAAAACCCTGGCACTGGCATGAATTTCAGTGTGAAACATCGCCATGATCCGCGCGGGTGCTGGCGTTTACTGATTAGTAACGGCCTGTCAGCCCAAGCGATACAAATGGTGGCTCGCGACCATTCAGTTTTTCCAGCATGATGAGTTCTTCATCGTTGTGATTGACGAAGCCTGCCTTTTCTACCTTCATGATGCCGCCGCGGTCGTCCAGCCAGACCGGGTTTTCATGATGCGTCGTTTTTAGTATTTTTGGTTGCGGCATGCCAACACCGTTCACGGCTGCTTCGCCGTAGCAAAGGCAAAAATAAGTACGGGCCTCATGGACTTCAATGTAGCAACCGGTGCCGCGAACACCGATGGTGGCATGCGGCACTTTGATGGTCAACGCATCATCAGCGCGCGTTGCAAACACGGCCAAAATTTTCCCAGTGGTCACCAGCACGCCGTCTACCAGCCCAGGCTTGGTCTTGCTTTCCTGAAACGTGACCGAGGTGTTGTCCCGCAACAGAAAACCATCCTTGCCGATAACGAGCACTGCAGTGCTGCCGCCGCTGGTCATCACTTTGTCGCCAGGTTTTAGCAGCGTGCCCACTTTCGCAGGACTGCCATTCACGGTTGCACTGCCAGAGAGGGAATTGATACCCTTTACAACGGGTACATCACCTTTGGCCAGCGCCTCCTGAATCAACCCGGAAATACCTGCCGGTCCAAGCAAACCGAGGGCGGCGAGTTGCTTCAGTCGTGCGCGACGTGTAGCGCGAGCAAGGGGGAGGTCAAGAGAATTGTCCATTAAATTCCTTCTGTCGAAAAGCTACTATTCAGATCAGGTCGCATCAATATATTACTCGTGGCGAGCACATTCAGATTCATTTCTTGACGAAGACTAAATCCCAGACGCCGTGGCCCTTGGCTAATCCCTTGCGCTCGAAACTGGATGAGCCACGGTACTCTGGACGGGGGGAGAATCCATTTGTGGCTTCCCGCGTGTTGTTCAACCCACGCTCTGCTGTGAGCACCTCTAGCATGTGATGGGCATAGTCTTCCCAGTCGGTGGCCAAGTGCAGATAGCCGCCCGGTGCCAGTTTTTGCACCAGCAGTTTTACGAATTCAGCTTGAATCAATCGACGTTTGTGATGGCGTTTTTTCGGCCATGGATCGGGAAAGAAAATGTGCAGCCCGTCCAGTGAGTTATCGGCGAACATGCTTTTCAGGACGTCCACGGCATCATGCTGGATGATGCGCAGATTGCTGATACTATTTTCGCCAATCAGTTTCAACAACGCACCGACACCAGGTGTATGCACCTCGATGCCGACAAAATTCTTGTCGGCAAGCCTTTGCGCGATTGCGGCGGTAGCTTCCCCCATGCCGAATCCGATCTCGACAATTGTCGGTGCGCGGCGGCAAAAAATGGCCTCGGCATTCATCGGCGTAGTGGATAAAAATGGCAGTAAAAATGTCGGCCCAAGCGTGTCGATGGCGCGGATCTGCGCAGGCGACATGCGCCCCTGGCGCAGAACGAAGCTGCGAATGGGGCGATGTGTTGCAGGCAAAATGGCAGATAGCGTTTCGTGTTCCATGCAGAAATTATACGGCGCGGTCAGTACAATGCAGTCATGAAGAGAATGACCCTCCAACGCAGTCGCGAAAAATCCCTGTTACGCCGCCACCCATGGATTTTTTCCGGTGCGGTGAAGTTTGTTGACGATGGCACCATCTCCGGTGATGTCGTGCGCGTGCAGACAGAAGACGGGCTCTTTCTTGCATATGCGGCGTTCAGCGAGAAATCCCAAATCATTGCGCGGGTATTGTCGTTCGATGAGGACGATGTGATCGACGAGGCGTTCTACCGGCGACAAATCAAGACGGCGATTGCACGCCGTTCGCATCTTTTCTCTACGACCAGTGCAATGCGTTTGATCCACGCCGAATCTGATGGGTTGCCGGGGCTGATTGCGGATCGGTACGGTGATGTGATCGTAGTGCAGCTACTGACGGCGGGCATTGACCCGCAGCGAGGCATGATCGCAAAAGTATTGATGGAAGAAACCAGCGCCGTCACGATTTACGAGCGATCAGACGCCGATGTGCGCGAGTTGGAAGGGCTGCCAGCGCGCAATGGTTTGATCGTGGGCGAATGCTTGCCAGCCGAAACAGTCATTCAGGAAAACGGCATGAAAATCGCCGTCGATATTGCATTTGGTCACAAGACCGGTTTTTACCTTGATCAGCGGGATAGTCGTGCGCTGACAAAATCGCTGGCCGCAAACATGGATGTATTGAACTGTTTTTGCTACACCGGCACCATGAGTGTGGCGGCCCTCATCGGCGGTGCTAAATCGGTACTGTCCATCGATAGTTCAGCACCGGCGCTGCAAATGGCGGCGCATAATTTGCAACTCAATAATCTGGACAGCGCATGTGCCGAATGGCTCGATGCGGATGTGTTTCAGGCGTTGCGAAAATTACGTGATCAGGCGAGGAGTTTTGATCTCATCATCCTTGACCCGCCAAAATTTGCGCCCACCGCGCATCACGCTGAGAAAGCTTCGCGCGCTTACAAAGACATCAACCTGCTTGGCTTAAAGTTGCTGAGACCGGGCGGCTATTTGATGACGTTTTCCTGCTCTGGCGGTATTAGTACCGACCTGTTTCAAAAAATTGTCGCGGGCGCAGCACTTGATGCGCATGTCGATGCACAAATCGTCCAGCGCCTGGGACCCGGCGCAGATCATCCGGTGGCGCTGCACTTCCCGGAAGGTGCCTACCTCAAAGGCATGCTGTTAAGACGCTGAACCGGAAAACGGTTTCATTCCAGTTTGACAGACCGTTGCCGCCGACTTATTCTGTAATCCCGGGGAACCTTTTGACGAATTATCGGTAAAACGATAGGTGCGGAAAAGGAAAAAGCCATGCGAACAATAACAATCGTTTTATTCAGCGCCATTGCTGCGGCATTTGCCGCCTTGCTTGGCGTACCAGCGCATGCGCAATATTATGGTGGCTTGCCGCTCTACGCAGTACGCGGCACCCTTCCGGCAGACGCAAACAACCTGTTGTTCGGGTCGCGTTTTTTCGGTGTAGCCGATTCGTTGGAGAACGGTGGCACTGACTTGAAATTTGGTTATCGTTTTTCATCACATTCGGTGTCGCATATTGCACTTGTTGGACAATACGCCGATGCCAACCGCTGGAGCAGTCCGGCAATTTTGTTCGGGCCGCCGCGCGCATCGCAGAGATCGACCTCTTATGGCCTCGATCTGGTGGGCACGTTGCCAATGTTTGATCGGCTCTCGTTGACGGCCAACGCGGGCGTCGCGCGGGTGCGAACTCACAGCGTATTTGGGAGCGCCGTGCCGATTGCATTGCTTAACAACGCTGACGATCGATACACTTCGGCCGGCAGAGTCGGACTGGGCGTGGAATATGATTTCAGTCACCGCCTGGGCTTTCGCTTCGGCCTGGAGCGCTATCGCAACCTGAACGGGAACGCATATGGCGGCAGTAATCTGGATGCCGATACTTTCTCGTTCGGTATGCGCATTCGCTTTTAGATTCGGCGTAGGGGCGCACCCCAAAAAAGCCGCCATTCCAGGCGGCTTTTACTTTCCTCCGATGAGTCCGCCTGTCGGGGAACTTGGCGTGGCCTGGTAAATTTTCTTCGGCATTCGCCCGGCCAGGAATGCTTCGCGCCCGGCTTCCACCGCTTTCTTCATTGCACTCGCCATCAATACCGGATTGGCGGCCTTTGCAATTGCGGTATTCATCAATACGCCATCACAACCGAGCTCCATCGCAATTGCTGCGTCGGATGCGGTGCCGATACCGGCATCGACGAGTACCGGAACCTTGGCGCGGTCGATAATGATTTGCAGATTCCATGGATTCAATATGCCCATGCCGGATCCGATTAAAGAGGCCAGCGGCATGATGGCAACACAACCAATTTCTTCCAGCATCTTCGCCTGAATCGGATCATCGGAGCAATACACCATTACCTGAAAACCATCGGCCACCAGCTCTTTTGCCGCGATGATGGTCTCAGGCATGTTGGGGAAGAGTGTTGCGTCGTCACTCAATACTTCGAGCTTCACCAGCGCACGGCCATCGAGAAGTTCGCGACCCAATCGCAGCGTACGTACCGCTTCCTGCGCGTTGTAGCAACCGGCGGTATTGGGGAGGATGGTAAATTTTGAAGGCGGCAATACTTCCAGCAGGTTCGGCTCATTGGGATTTTGGCCAATGTTTACACGCCGTATCGCCACCGTGATGATTTCTGCATCAGAGGCTTCGATGGCTGTGCGCGTCTCGGCAAAATCGCGATATTTTCCCGTGCCGACAAGCAAACGCGAGCGATACGCATGGCCGGCGATTGTGAATGTGTCGGGAAGGGTTTCGCGCGCGGTCATTAGCCGCCCCCAACCGCGACCACGACTTCAAGTTTATCGCCATCCTGCAGGTGCGTTGTCACGTGGCTCCCTTTCGGAACGATCTCGCCGTTGAGTTCGATCGCGATGCGTTTGCCTGTTAATGCCATGGCAGTCACCAGTCCCGCGACGCTAATATTGGGGGGAAACTGTTTTCGTTCCCCGTTGATTTGAAGCGTTAACATGACGAATTAAAAATCCCCGAACGAGCAGGTGAAAATTTTAGCATGCACTCCACGCGCAATGCTTGACGCAATCCAGGAGAAAATCACACGATGAATTCCGAAGGCGCATTAAAAACGTCAAATGCTTCGCTGACCGTCCTGATCGTCGCCTGGCTGGCCGGCTTGGTGTGGTCTGGCTGGGCACCACACGACCGCATCACCTGGTGGATGGAAGTTGCACCGTGTTTCATCGCGCTGGTGCTGCTGTGGCGTACCCGCGATAGTTTCGTGCTCACCAATATGGTCTATTGGCTGATCCTGATTCACGGCCTGATTCTCATCGTTGGGGGTTCGTACACCTATGCGCGTGTGCCGCTGGGATTCTGGATGCAGGAGTGGTTCGGCTTCACCAGAAACAATTACGACAAGATTGGCCATTTCGCGCAAGGGTTTATTCCGGCGATGGTCGCGCGCGAATTGCTGATACGCAAATTCACGATCACGCGCCGCGGGCTGGTGGCGTTTCTATCAATCGCGATTTGTCTTGCATTTTCTGCTTTTTATGAATTGATCGAATGGTGGAGCGCATTGATCATGGGTCAGGGCGCCGAGGAGTTTCTTGGCACGCAAGGCGACATTTGGGATACGCAGTCAGATATGTTTTTTGCCTTGATAGGTGCGATCTGTGCGTTGCTGTTGTTATCGCGTTGGCACGACCGGCAGATGGCAGCCCTTTCCGGTACTACATCTGCTTGAACAAATGCGCATAGGCACGGCTGACTTGCAGCTCGGCTTTGGTATCTTTTAGTTTCAACACGGTCTTTCCCATCATGTCTCGTGTAGTGACGGTGATGCGGTTCACGTTAACGATGGTCGAGCGATGAATCTGCCAGAATTCATTCGGATCAAGCTCCGCTTGCAACTCTGAGAGCGGCGTGCGGATCAGCGATTCACCTTCTTTGGTGTAGACGCTTACATATTTATCCTGCGCCTGAAAATAAAAAACTTCATCGACCGGAATCTGTCGCACCGTCTCGCCGACCGACGCGCGGATCCAGCGCAGATGGGCATTTTTATTGGCGGGTAGCACCGTTGCCAATTGCTTCAGAATGCCGGCGACATCGCCCGGCGTTTCGACCTTGGCGATTTTTTCTTTTAGTCGCGCGATGGTGCGGGTCAGGCGATCATCGGTCACCGGCTTCAACAAATAGTCTGCGGCCTGTTTGTCAAACGCTTCGACCGCGTATTGGTCGTAGGCGGTAACAAACACGACGTGGGTTTTGGCATCAAGTCGCGACGCCACTTCCAGCCCGGTGAGACCCGGCATGCGGATGTCGAGGAACACGATGCCCGGGCTTTCATCATCCACCAGCCGCATCGCTTCGAGGCCGTTCCTGGCGATGCCCACGATGGATAGCTCGGGCCAGAGCGCGGCGAGGCGGTCGTGCAGATAGCTGGCGAGATGTTGCTCATCATCAGCGATGATTGCGGTCGGGTTAGTTGTCATGCGTTCTCGTCATTGTAGTTTCGATCATCGCACATCACCTGACACTCTTACTCCCGCTTTTTCCAGGCAGGGAGAAGTGAAGCGTTGCGAACATGCTTGAACTGCGTCAAAGTATTTTATAAACACTAGCACTGGCGCGGCGTTCCAGGCATTTGTGCCAAAAACGCCTTGCCAGTGCCAGACTTTTAAGTCTCAGTGCTATACGGAATACTAACCACCACCTTGGTTCCGCCAGGCTGATTTTCTTCAATCAACAAACTGCCTCGTGCGCCGTAAAGTTTTTCAATCCGTTCGCGCACATTCTTTAAACCGATTCCGTTCGACAGTTTATTGCTAAATCCCAAACCGGTATCTACGATGGAAATGCGCACGCTGTCACCATTGCGCGCGGCGGTGAGTGTAATGCTGCCGCCTTCCAGCTTCGGTTCAAGCCCGTGCTTGATGGCATTTTCAATCAGCGGTTGCAGCAGCATAGGCGGCATCGTTGCGTTGCGTAGCTCGCTTGGCAAATCGAGGCACATCTCCAAGCGCTCGCCCATGCGAATTTTCAGGATCGAGAGAAAGTTTTTCATCATCTCAAACTCACCGCCGAGCGTGCTGTGTTGCTCGCGGGTGGCGGCGAGCGTGGCACGCAGGTAGGCGATGAAATCCTCCAGCATGCGCTTGGCGTCGTCGGGCTTGGTGTGAATCAGGCTGGTCACGTTGGCCAGGGTATTAAAAAGAAAATGCGGCTCGATCTGCGCTTGCAAGGCGCGCAGGTTGGCTTCTGCTGCGGCGCGCTCGAAAGTTGCCACCCGCTCCTGCTCCTCGGCGAGCGCAATCTGCACGGTGAGCTCCTCGCTGCGGCGCGTCCACAGGGTCGCCAGCACAAAGGAAATCATCAGCGAAATAATGAAGCTGGTAAAAAGTTGTTCGCGCGAACCGATCCAGATGAGCATGCCGCTCCGGCCGGTGAAGAAAGCGAAACTCCACAACGAGCCGGTCACGATAGCGGTACCGAGAATCGCGTAAAACAGTGCAACAAACCAAAACGGTCGGCCGTTGACACGACGCATCACCGGCCCCAAAGCGGAAAAGACAATCCAAAACGCAAAGCCGATGACGTTGGAAATAACTATATTCTCGCCGAAGATCTGCGGAAAATGGGCGAGTTCGATCTTCCTCACAAACACGTAGGCCAACAGCGTGAATGCGACGGCGAACATCAGGTTGAAAATTAGCGTGTAGATCAGACTACGCAAAAAGCTGCGCGGCCAGCGACGAAAAAAGCGTATCGCTTCGAGCGGATGATAATGCGCCGACTCGGATAGGTGTCTTAGCTGTTGCTCGGCTTTTTCGCGTGCGGTTTGCGGCATTGCGGTGGTGTTCATGGCGGGGCTCTCAATATAGGTGAAACAATTGGCGGACGCCAATCAGGCTGCAGCTTTACTCATGAACGGTTTCACTTCGGCGAGCGTGCGCGTGATGGCATCGGGCTCGCGCCGATTTTTCCACCAGCGATACGCAAAATAGGCGATTGCTGCGACGCCAATCGCGGCAATAAGGGTTTTGATTGCCCGCGCCCACACCGCAACCAGGCCGATGGCCATGCCAAGCGCGACCCACTGGACCCACCACACGCCGGGCGAAGTCAGATAATTCACAAGGGCGCAAATGCTTACCACCAACACCATTTTAAATGGGTAGGTGAAGGCTCTCGTGATGTCTGCGATGGGCGGGGTGACAAAAGAAAGCACGTTCATTATTTTCTCCGGGTAGTTGGGTTGCCTGACTTGTGGAACCATTTTAAGTACGCGCTCATTACCATTAGCGCGCATTGCGACCGATGGCGTGGTCGGATACGCGAAATGCTGTCTGGCGGCGGGAATGGCATCTGGGTGGCCGTAACGCTGCCAGGAGATTGCCGTAAACCCACCGCAGTCCTCCGCTAGGCCGCGATGGACCTGCCGCCAAGTCTAGGGCATCAAACACGGTGAAAAAAGTTTGCTGGCGCTGATTGTTGATGCCGACGTCGACGAGCGAGTCTTCGCCTTCTCCTAGGGCGCCCGGTTTGGCGATGACGCTGTGCCTTGCCTCATCCTGGCTTTTTTTGGCTTTGAGGCTGGTCTTTCCGCGCAAAGCGAAACTGTCTGAAGCGGAGTACCATCTTTATCTGGTAAGCCATTCCCTGAAAGGAGTCACCATGAAGCGATTTTTACGCACCATGTTGCTGGTAGCTGGAGCCACCTTGGCGTTGGGAGCAAGTAACGCGGGCGCAGTGGTCACCGTCACCTTCACGAAACCTGAGGGCTATCGCGACATGCCATATGCGCTGCGGGATAAAGAGCGAGTCATGAAGGATCTGCAAAAGCATTTCGACAAGCTTGGCGCTAAATTACCGCAGGGTCAGGATCTCAATGTCGAGGTGCTCGACATTGATCTGGCGGGACGCATTGAGCCACAGTTACGCCTTGGTCAGGATATTCGCATCTTGAAGGGTGGCGCAGATTGGCCGACGATTCAACTGCGTTACAGCATTGAATCCCAGGGCAAGGTGTTGCGCAATGGCGAGGCGCGCGTTGCCGATATGTCTTATATCAATCACCTCAATCGTTACGCCGCCAGCGAGCCGCTGCGATATGAAAAGAGAATGCTCGATGATTGGTTCAGCAAGTTGATGAGAGACGGGCGATAGTAATAGTGAACGCTGCGAAAAATCGTTTCGCCGTCACCTTGGATGTTGGGGTGGTCGCGGCGCTTTATCGCAAGAAATACTAGGTGGCGCCGGTAAATACAGCCCGATAGCTGGTGTATACCGAAATGAGCGCCACTGGCCCCAACACCAAAAACCCGAGCATAAACGGGATGGCGGCGAGGACACAAAAAATCAGCATCACGATGCCGTAGACCAGAAAAGGCAGCCAATTTTTAAGGCACGCGATTAAACTGGCCTTGAGAGCTTCGAGCGGTGGTTCATTGTGAAAATACACCAGTGCAGGCGCGAACCACAGTGCCGCCAGCAGCGGTG
>JBKJMK010000024.1:0-3419 GCA_046596005.1 Usitatibacteraceae bacterium
CATGTCGCTCGGTGCAGGCAGTGTCAGTATCGGATTGGCGCGCAGCGGGGCGAGCGCTGCGGGCATTTTATTGACCAACTGCTGCAACGCCTGGCGCTTGATCTCCAAATCGTTGAGATCCGAAATTTCCTTGGCCAAGCCCAAATCGAACTTGGCTTGCGCTTCGTACGTATCGGTAATGGTTGAGGTACCGACTTCAAAATTGCGCTTGGCTTGCGCAAGTTGCTCGTTGATCGCGGTTTTTTGTGCGCCTGAGAGGGCGACATTATCTTGCGCCAGCAGCACGTCAAAATAAGCTTGCGCGGTACGCACGATCAGACTTTGGCCTGCGTCGGCAAAAACCGCTTCAGATTGCCTGGCCAGTAGGCCCGCCTGGCCATACGAAATCCAGTTTTGCATACGGAACAGTGGCTGCGTCAGGCTCACCGTGTAGCCATGCGAATTAAAATCAGTCGCCGGAAATCCTTCGGTCTGGCGATGGTTTCGGTTGTACGTTGTCGACAGCCCGAGCGATGGTAAAAAATTCGTCGCACGTGACTGAGGCACGATTTCTTTGCTGGCATCAAACGCAAAGCGCGCGGAAGAATAGACCGGGTCTTGTGCCTGCGCGTCGCGATAAATGTCCATCAAGTCGGCGGCGACTGCAGATGTACCAAAAAAACAAGCGGCAACGAGAACGGCGGAGATTTTGAGATTCATGTTTTCACGTTTCTGGTCGTTGTGGACCGGGGATTTTCTGGCTAATCAGACCGCAAGATAAATCGGGTTGTCGGGGCGAAGTTTTGACGTATGAAGCTGGCTTGGTAGATTTAATTACAGACTAATACAATGCGACGCGCGCATCTACCTGCCGCGCCCATGCGTCGATTCCACCCTGCAAATTATGCAGGTTCTTGAATCCCATCCGCTCCAGAAATGCGACGACTTGCAGACTTCGGGTGCCGTGATGGCATATTACGACCGTGGGATGCGACCGGTCGAGCGCTTCCACTTTGTCCGGAATCTGCTGCATGGGCACAAGCTCGCTCCCATCGATGCGTGCCAATTGAAATTCCCACGGTTCGCGAACATCCAGCAGGCGGGGCCTCGCTTCGGCGTCAACTTCCATCATGGCATGCAACTGCTGAACGGTGAGCTGGCGCATCGCTAACTCAAAAGTCAAAACGGGATGGTTGCTTCGCATGCAGTAGCGGCGGTACAACGGTTTCAAAAATTTCCGTCGCGGCGAATGCATTGCCACCGGTGCGGGTGAACAGGGTGGCCTTCATGGCCGGCGCGTCACCGATGATGGCAAACAAGCGGCCGTTTTCGGTCAACACGTCCAAATACGCGTCCGGCAAAATTGGTACCGATCCGGTCAATACGACAACTTCAAATTTTGTGTCAATACCGATGAAAGCGGCTGGAGACTGTGCGCCATCACCGACCCTTAAAATGACGTTGGTGATGTGGGCGCGCGCAAGGTTGGTGGCTGCATTGCGCGAAAAAGCGTCGAAAATTTCGATGCTGGTGACACTCAACGCGCGACTTGCGAGCAGAGCCGTCAAATAACCACTGCCTGTACCGATCTCCAACACGCGTTCTTTTGCTGTCGGCGCAAGCTCCTGGACAATCCGCGCTTCCATTTTTGGTGCCATCATGAACTGCCCTTCGCCGATTGGAATTTCCATATCGGTGAAAGCGATAGCGCGATAGGCGACTGGCACGAAGTCTTCGCGCTTGACCTGAAATAAAAGATTGAGCACATCCTGATCCAGCACCTCCCAGGTACGGATCTGTTGCTCGATCATATTGAAGCGCGCTAGTTCGTAGTCCATGTCGGTCACTTATGCGGGTAAGGGTTCTGCTCGTAAGATGAGGGAATCACGCCGCTTGCGGCGGCCACGGTTGCAAGTCCCGTCCAGCGTATTTTAGCAAATCGGATTGTATTGTCCGCATTCTGCATGATGGCGCTACGCGCGCGGGCGATCCGCGAGCAGCCCGCGCACGAGCATATCGGTGTGGATGTCCAAATAAGTGTCAGGATCCATTTTTTGCACTCCACACAAATCGAATGAGTTGCGCCAAAGCATGAGCATCAAAACCGGCGCGGCGCATATGTGTGGCGTGTATTCGAGGTCAACAGGACGGAACTCCCCGGAATCGATGCCGCGCTTGATCGCGGCCGTGAATATTGCGATACCGCGAACGATGACTTCATCGTGATAGAACTTGGCGAGTTCCGGAAAATTACCCGCCTCCGATATCATCAACTTGGAAATGCCCGCCAGCTTTGTGGCGCCTACTTTTTGCCACCAAGTCTTCACCAACATGTGCATTAAATCTGCGCTGCTGCCTTCATAGGCACGCATCCGCTCTTCAAATTCCACGAAGCGGGATACGATTCCCTCGCGAACGATTGCTTTGAAAAGCTCGTCTTTGCTGTCGAAGTACAGGTAGAGCGTGCCCTTTGATACACCGGCACGCTTGGCAACATCGTCCAGTCGGGTCGCGGCAAATCCGCGTTCGACAAACAATTCCAACGCAGCGCTCGCGAGCTCGCTTGGACGCGCGTCCTTTCGCCGGGCCCACCGCGGTTCAATTACTTTAGCTAAAACAGACATAACAAACCATTACTGACCGAATGGTCATTAAGATACTCTCGTACCCGGCTTTGGTCAAGTCGCGTGGCAGGACAAGAGGCGGCGTGGCGCATTGCCGTGCGCGCCAAATTAGGTTAAGTTACTAAGTGTACGCAGGGGTTCCGTCAGTCTTACCGGCAGCGTGGGTCGCACGCTGCCGGTAAGACTGACGGATGAGATAAACCCTTTGAACCTGATCCGGATAACACCGGCGTAGGGAGCGTGAATCGGCACTATTCTGGTTCATCCGCTCCCAGCCTTTGAGGAGTAACACGATGAACGCTGTTTTGAATCCCGCCAAATTTCTTGAATCGACCGCGCACGTAGACGAGGCAGCGGTCCAGCCGCTACCGAACTCACGCAAGATCTATGTACAAGGTAGCAGCGCCGACATTCAGGTGCCGATGCGCGAAATCTCGCAGAGCGATACACCCACCGGTATGGGCGGCGAGAAGAACCCGCCGATTTATGTCTACGACACCTCTGGGCCTTATACCGATCCGAACGTAAAAATCGATATCCGTTCCGGCTTGGCACCGTTGCGCGAAAAATGGATTACTGAGCGCAACGATACCGAGCTGCTCGCCGGCATCACCTCGCAATACGGCTTGGCCCGGCTGCACGATCCTAAGCTCGCCGAGATGCGTTTCAACCTGAAACGCCATCCGCGTCGCGCCAAATCGGGAGCCAATGTATCGCAGATGCATTACGCTCGCAAAGGCATCATCACGCCAGAGATGGAATACATCGCCATTCGTGAGAACCAGCGCCGCGACGGACTCTCCGAGCTACTCACCA
>JBKJMK010000350.1:0-3365 GCA_046596005.1 Usitatibacteraceae bacterium
GGGACTCAGCAATGAAGAGGCGTTAAAGAAAGGCATGGAAGTGAAGGCGGTGGAATTTGTGAAGAAGGGTGCGGAGATTTATCACAAGGCGTAGGACACCATGGACATCGACATCGATAAGCTCAAGGAAGCCCAACTGATCGATCTGAACCACCGGATCGTCGCGCGGCTCAAGTTTCTGCAGCAAATGCGCGCCCATGCGTCCATGCTGGAATTCAGCATTGGCCAGAGGGTTTCCTTTCAACCGGACGGTCATTTTGTTTATATGGCATTGCATCGCAAAAGCCACTCGACAAGTTTTAATTTCACGCTACAATCCTGACCAACCAGTCAGCTTCGGAGACGCGCATGTCCGACCACATCGTTCTATCCTCTCACCCCAAAGCGCACAAGCACGGCGCTTTTTTTGACATCCATTGGGGGGCGTTAAATCCGACTGAGCGCGGGCCGGTAATTGCAAGCCTCACCGATCTCGCGCAGCGCAACGCCATCGGCACACACTCCGGCGCATACGCGGTGTATCGGGCGCTTGCGGTTGCGTCCGGCGCGCTGCAACGCGACCATCGCCCCGATCTTACCAATACGGCGCCGGCCGAAATGGTTGGCCCGCATGCGCAATGGGGGGATGCCGACAAAATCGTCTCGATGGATCCATGGGGGCATCTGGTGTCGTCTGCGTTTGCGACGGAAATCGCAGCGGGTGCCGATGTTCGCCCGAGCATTGCGATCACCAAAGCGCACATCAACATGCCGGAATTGAAAGCGGCCATCGTCGCAGGCCGTTTGAAACCCGATGGCGACATCCTCACCGCCAACGGCGACGTAAAAGTGACCAAGGCGGCGATTGATCCGGTGTGGTATTTGCCGGGCCTCGCGAATCGATTCAAAGTGAAAGAAAGCGCACTGCGGCGCGCTTTGTTCGAGCAAACCGCCGGTATGTTTCCGGAATTGGTGACGCGTCCTGACTTGAAAGTATTCCTGCCACCGATCGGCGGGATGACGGTGTACTTCTTCGGCGACATTGCCAAACTTGGTAAACCCGAAACCAAAGTGGCGTGCCGCTTGCACGACGAATGCAATGGCTCGGATGTGTTCGGCTCCGACATCTGTACCTGCCGACCGTATCTGGCGCATGGCATTGAGGTTTGCATCGACATGGCGCAGCAGGGTGGTGTTGGGCTGGTGATCTATAACCGCAAGGAAGGCCGCGCGCTTGGGGAAGTCACCAAGTTTCTGGTCTACAACGCCAGAAAACGCCAACCCGGAGGAGACCGTGCTGAAACCTATTTTGCGCGCACCGAATGCGTGGCTGGCGTGCAGGACATGCGCTTTCAGGAACTAATGCCCGACGTGTTTCACTGGCTCGGCATTACGCGCATTGACCGTTGGGCGTCGATGAGCGACATGAAACACGGCGCGCTCGTCGAGCAGGGCATTGAAGTTGTCGAGCGCGTGCCGATTCCGGATGAACTCATTCCCGCTGACGCACGCGTGGAAATGGATGCGAAAAAAGCAGCCGGCTATTTCTCCAACTACATGCCTAACGCGGAGGAACTGGCGGTGCCAAAGGGCCGTGGACTTGAAGAGTAAATCTTGTCGGTGCCAAACCACTTGATTGAGACCGGCTGGCTCACGCCGGTGCCCGACACGCATCCGGCGGCGCGATTGCTTTCGGCCTCCGCCGTACGCAGGCATTGCGAAGAAATTTTTACGCACGTCGCCGCCGGTCACTCAGCGCTTTTCATCTGGCATCCCGAACGTTTGCCTGTGATAGCCGCCTATGTGGCTGAAGTTATTCGCGATCGCTATCCCGATCTGAACGTGCCGTATCACAGCCGTTGGCGGCATTTTGAAGCCGGCTTCGTTGATCGCTGGAGCAAGCTCGCAACCACGCATGGATTGATTGGCGATGAAAGCGTAATCGAGAGGGTAAAGGCGCGCATTGATCTGGTGATTCCCAGTGTGTTGCTGGACGCGGGTGCCGGTGCTGATTGGCGCTATCACGAAGCAACAACCGGGCAAACACTGACGCGCTCAGAAGGTTTAGGCGTCGCGAGCCTGGCGCTGTTTGCGCGTGGCGTATTGTCTGATCGCCCCTCGCAACCATTGCGCAGCGATGCCGCCGCGCTGGCACGTATACAACCGCAACACATCGCCGACGCATTTCAGGTGAGCGCAAAAAATCCGCTGGTCGGCCTCGAAGGTCGCGCTGCGTTGCTGGCACGTTTAGGTGAAGTAGCCACCGCGACGCCTGCGGTGTTCGGCAGGCCTGCGCGCCTTGGCAATCTGTTCGACTATCTGCGTGTCCATGCTTCAGGAAATAAACTCGATGCAGAATTCATCCTCTCGACATTGCTGCGCGCACTCGGGCCGATGTGGCCGGGCCGCATGATTTTGGAGGGCGTGTCGTTGGGCGATTGCTGGCCTCATCCCGCAGCCACGGACGGGCGCGTGCCGTTTCACAAGCTCACACAGTGGCTCACCTATTCACTGCTCGAACCCATGCAGGAAGCTGGTCTAATTATCACGAACGTCGATGCGCTTACCGGCTTGCCCGAATATCGTAATGGCGGTTTGTTGCTGGACATGGGTGCAATCGTTGCACGCGACCCGACGTTTCATACCCGGACATTGAAGGTTGATGACCCAATGGTTGTGGAATGGCGCGCGCTCACCGTTGCTGCGTTGGATCGATTGGCGAATTCGGTGCGTGAGTTGCTGGGAGTGGGCGTTGAAAAATTTCCGCTTGCATGCGTGCTTGAAGGCGGCACGTGGGCCGCAGGACGCAAGATCGCCGCAACCCGTCGACCGGGCGGCGCACCGCCAGTCAACATCGACAGCGATGGCACCGTTTTTTAAAATTACGAATGGAGAAAAAGATGCATCCAGAATTCGCCAACCTCAACGTCGTCGACCATCCGTTGTTGAAGCACAAACTCACTTATCTGCGTTCTGAGGAAACCACCACCGATTCGTTCCGCCGGCTGGTGAAGGAAATCAGCCAGATGCTCGCCTACGAAGTGACCCGGGATCTGCCGACCGAAAACATCACCATTCGCACGCCCATTACCGAAATTTCTTCGCCCGTGATCAGCGGAAAAAAACAATGCATCGTCTCGATATTGCGCGCCGGCAACGGCATGCTCGATGGCATGCTCGAATTGCTGCCCGCCGCGCGCGTCGGCCATATCGGCCTGTACCGCGACCCGGCAACACTGGAACCGGTGGAATATTATTTCAAGGTGCCAGAAGATATTGCCGACCGCATGGTCATCGTCGTTGATCCGATGCTGGCGACCGGCAATTCCGCCGTGGCCGCCATCAACCGACTCAAGGAATATGGCGTGACGACGGTAAAACTGGTC
>JBKJMK010000361.1:0-7315 GCA_046596005.1 Usitatibacteraceae bacterium
GGCACTCAGTTCCGCTGCACTGCGCACATCGCGGGCCTTGTCGAGCAGGGCCCAAACGATTACTGCAATCAACAACCCCACCAAACAACGCTCGAATAGACGCCGAAGGGACTGCTCGGTCGATGTGACCATCCTGCCGATCAACCGCCGCGCCCCATCGCCGCCGCCCCGAGCGACCACATCGGCAAGAATATGCCGAGGGCGAGCACCAACACCATGCCCGCCATCAGCAGCAGCAGTAGCGGCTCGATTTTAGTCGCCAAACCCTTGATGGCATAGGCGGTCTCGCGTTCGTACATGCCGGCAATATCGGTCAGCAACGAATCTATTTCGCCGGTCTCCTCCCCCACCGCGATCATTTGCAACACGACCGGCGTGAACACACCAGTGGCGGTGGCGCAGCGATACAGGCTTTCGCCGCGCTCGATGCCACTACGCATGTCGTCGATATGACGGGCGATATAGGCATTGTCGGCGGTGCGGGCGACCACGGTTAGCGCGTCAAGCACCGGAATCCCACTTTGCGAGGCGAGCGCAAAACTGCGGGAAAATCGCGCCAGCGTGGCTTTGAGAATAATGTCGCCGACGATCGGCAACCGGAGTTTGTGCTGATCCCACCAGTAACGCCCGTCGGGCGAACGCAGTCCGGCGCGCAGCGCAAACCCGCCGCCTGCAACCAGTAGCGCCAGCAACGGCCACCAGCGCACCATCCAACCGGAAAAGCCGATCAAAATACGTGTCACCAGAGGAAGCTTGGCGTTGAGACCGACAAACACACCGGCAAACACCGGGATGACGAACATATTGAGCACGACCATCGCGACCGCCGTGGCGATCAGCACGAACAGTGGATAGCGTAGCGCCTCTCGAATCTGCCCACGCACATCTTTTTCAAATTCCAGATGGCTGAACAGGCGATTGAACACCTCGGCCATGCGTCCGGAGAGTTCGCCGACGCGGACCATCGCCACATAAAAGACCGAGAAGACAGCAGGATGGCGCGCCAGGGCTGACGATAAATCCCGCCCTTGATCCAGACTGTATCTTATGTCTGCCAGCACCGCCGCCAGACTGCGGTTGGCAGTCGATTCCTGCAGGCCAGCCAGGGCCCGCAATATTGGCACGGCGGTTCGTTGCAACGTATGCATTTGGCGGGTGAACAGGATCACATCGTCATCACTGATCGCCTGCGCGCGCAATTTGTCCCACCATGAAGGCGCGTCAGCACGCACCTCGACGACGCGGGTGGCGTTCACATCGACCACCACCACGCCCATGGCGACGAGTTGCTGAACCACCGCAGCGGGCGACTCGGCCTCCATCGTGCCGGTAACAGGTGCCAGGTCGGTGTCGCGCCCTCGATAGGTATAGGCCGGCACGCGCCTCAATCCTCGCCGGCGCTGGCGACGCGCATCGCTTCGGCGACCGATGTACGACCTTCACGGACGAGGGCGAAGGCATGATCGGCCAAGGTCTGGCCGACCATACTCGCACGCGCAGCAGCGAGGAATGGCGCGCCGCCGCCCTCGAGCGTGGCCTGGGTAAGTGCCTCGTCCATGACAAACATCTCGTACAAGCCGGTGCGTTCCCGATAGCCGGTACCGGCGCATTGAATGCATCCCGGACCGCGGCGGACCGTCATGTGGGCACCCTCGTCGCCGCCGACCAGGGTTAACCAGGCGCGTTCCTGCAGGGTGGTTGGGTATTCGCGGCTGCAACTCTTGCAGTTGAGCCGGCACAGCCGCTGGGCGACCACCGTGCGCAGGCAGGTGGCGACCATGTAGGGCGGTGCTCCCATATCAAGAAGGCGAAATATGGCGCTGGGGGCGTCGCGGGTATGCAGTGTGGACAGGACCATGTGCCCTGTGAGCGCCGCGCGCAAGCCAATCTCGACCGTTTCGGCGTCGCGCATTTCGCCTACCAGCACGACATCCGGATCCTGTCGCAACGTTGCGCGCAGCACGCGCGCGAAGGTGAGGTCGATCTTGTCGTTGACCTGCACTTGGACAATGCCGGGCAGACGGTATTCGACCGGATCTTCCACGGTGACCACTTTCTGTGCCATCAGATCGATCTCGGAAAGTGCCGCATACAACGTGGTGGTCTTGCCCGCCCCGGTCGGACCGGTCACCAGCACCATTCCCGACCCGGCATGGAGGATTGTGCGAAGACGCCCGACCATGGCCGCTGGCATGCCGATGGCGTCGAGTCCGCGCACCGCGCCGGACTGGTTGAGCAAGCGCAATACGATGGATTCGCCATGCTGTCCCGGCAGCGTCGACATGCGCACGTCGATATCGTGATTGCGCGCCTTGACAGAGAATCGACCATCCATCGGCAAACGCCGCTCGGCAATATCGAGGGCAGCCATCAGCTTGAGTCGCTGCGTCAGTGCACTGGCAATTCGCACATCGGCTTCCGCCTGTTGCTGGAGCACGCCATCGATGCGAAAACGTATCTGCAGCGAACGTTCCTGCGGTTCAATATGAATATCCGAGGCGCGCACCTGCACCGCATCTTCAAGCAGCGACTGCAACAAGCGCACGACCGGAGCTTCTTCCTTGCTGCTGGCAGCAGCCGGCATGCGCTCAGCCGACTCGCCGATGTCTTTTTCAAGCGCACGCGCATGACCGGTGATTTCATCAGTACGACGATAAAGGCGATCGAGCACGGCGAGAATCTGATTTTCCGCGCACACGGCCGGCGTAACCGCGCGCATGAGGATACGTTCGATATCGTCCAGTGCGCTTACGTCGCCGGGATCCGCCAAGCCGACGAGCAGGCCGTTGCCCTGATTGTCGAGCACCACTGCGCGACATCGACGCGCGGTGGCTTCGGGCAGTAACTTGACCAGTTCCGGACGAAATTCATGTTTGGCGAGATCGACGAAGGGAACACCAAGCTGTTTGGCCAACAGCATGGCCAGCTTATCCTCCGTGATGGCACCGCTCTGCACCAGCACCCGCCCAAGCCGCTTGCCCGAGTTCGCGCTGGTGGCAAGAGCCGCGATGAGCGCATCCGGCGTAATGACGCCTTCGCTGACCAGCAACTCGCCGACACTTGCCCTCATGCGCGTGCCGCGACGGCGGATGTTTGCGTTATCTGGTGTTGTGCTCATGGATAGTAATGTCCCCGCAGGCTAAACCTGGACCAAGTAGGCCCAAAAAAACAGCGGCCGTCAATAGCGCTCGCGTGGCGCCGGTCATGACAGCGCCAACGCGACTACTTGTGTCGCGCCCTTGCGCCCGCGCAAACGTGCAAACCAGCGCTCCACATGCGGATGCACCTCGCGCACCAGAGGCAGCTTGTACCAGCGGTCCACCGAGCAACCGAGAGGAATGTCGCCCATGGTAAATGTTGCTCCCGCGATGTAATCACGCGTCGCAAGATGCGCGTCCAGGATGGCAAGTTTTTTCTCTACGTCCAGGCGCGCAGTTTCAATGACGGCGGCATCACGTTTTTCGGCTGCGGTGCGGATCAATTGCATAAACGCGGGGCCGATACCTGGATTGAGCGACACCGCCTGCCAGTCCATCCAGCGATCAACATCTGCGCGCATCTGGATGTCGGTGGGCCATAATGAGCCGTCACCATGGCGAGCCGCCAGATAGCGGACGATGGCATTGGATTCCCACAATACGAAGCCGTCATGCTCGATCACCGGTACCAGGCCATTCGGATTCATGGCACGGTATTCCGGCGTGTTAACGACACCGTACTTTCCGCCAGCGTCCACGCGCTCGTATTCAAGACCAAGCTCGTCGGCGCACCAAACGACTTTCTGTACGTTGACGGAAGTGAGACGGCCCCAGATTTTCAGCATGATTTGTGTTTCCCAGCGTAACAACGATTAAACGGAATGCGCTCACAAGTCGCGCGGCACTTTCGGCATGAAACCGCCTCCGGTGAGCAGCCCATATGCCATCCACAACATGATCAGCCCATAGAAAATGCGCGGCACCCATTCGGCCAGCTGCTGATAAAAAGCATTGATTGATGCAGTCTCCATGCTGGTGTGCCGCATCAGCATTTCAGGCAAGGTGCCGCTGGCTTCGCCGGTCGTGACAAATTCAACCAGGCGCTCACCGTTATTCTCGCGGGAGAGGTAAGTCAGTCCCGAAATCGCCCCGGCGAGCGCGGCACCGTTTGCGATACGCGGCCCAATCTTTGCAAATTCGCGCTTGATTGCGCCGATCTGGAGCGTGTCCAGCGCCGCTGGCAACGCATCAAGCATCGAAACGCCCGCCTCGAGCATCAGCGCAAGGCTCTCAAAAAAATCCCGCACGCTGCAACGTATGACCAAGGGGCCGAGCAGCGGTACGCCCAGCAGCAGCGATTGCGTGGACGAGTTTGCTGGCGCATTCAATGCGTGACGCCACAACCAGCGCCCGCCGTAGAACAACATCGCCAGCACCATGATTGGCCGCAGTAATTGCAGCAGATAGCCGCCGACGCCAATCGATCCACCGATCAACGCGGGCAAGGGCTGAAGCAACAGCGCCACCAGCAGCACAAACACCGGCATCAACATTCGCGATTTCATCGTCGCCAATTGCAGCGCACGCTGCGTGTAAAAATCGGCCAGACGACGATACATCACTGCCGGACTGCCTGCAGTCAGGGCGGCGTGAATCAATCGCGCCTCGAGCGGCGTGAACAAGCCGCTCCTCTGGCCCGCTTTCGCCACATCGATTCCGCGCGCGACCAGCTTCTTCATCGCGTCGATTCGTTGCTTTGCGGGAGCGGCTACGTCGAGCAATGCGAAGGCTTTGTCAAACGATAGTCCGGAGATTTCCATTTGCGCAAGCTGCGTGTACAGCTCAGCGCGGATTCGGTGGGAGAGTGGTTTGTGCGGGGATTGTGGCATGGTGACTTGTTGCATCTATTGCCGTCCAGTCGCTGCGTGTGTTTTCTTGCGGCGTCGACGGGAACTGTTCGGTCGTCCGCCAAGATCTTTGGAAACGTTGTTCACCACCGTTTCGGTGTGCAGTGCGCCCGGCTGCGGCGGCGCGCCATCGGTACCGATGCGTTCGTACTCGGCAATTACCTGTGCGCCCAACAGTAGCAACGTTGCCGCAATCTCGAAGCTCAGTAACACTACAATCGCCGTCGTAAGCGAGCCATACACCACATTCACCTGCGAAAGCGTGGTGAAGTACCACACCAGTGCGTGGCGGATGAGTTCCCACAGCAGACCCGCGGTCGTGCCGCCGATCAGTGCGTGACGCACCGAGATTCGACCGACCGGCATGAAATAGTAAACCGATGAGATCAGCAGGATTTCTACCGCGACGCCGATAATGTAGAGCGTGGCGCGCGAAAGGCCACTGAGCGACCAGCTGGAACCAAAAACCAGCAAATTTTCCTGGCCGAAGGCGAGTAAATTTGCCAGCACGAAGGTGCCCGCAAACAGGGCCAGCGCAATAAAAGCAATGTAGCCGAATGGTAGCGCCAGCGAAACCAGAAAGTGCCGATTGTGCACCTTCACGCGATGCAGGAAAATTACCGAGATTGCACTTTCAAGAACCGAGAACGCGAGCGATGAAAAGAACAGCATCGTCGCCAGCAATACCCAGCTCAGCACCGCGCGATGCTCGAGAAACGCCGCGAGCTCCTGCACGATGGCGTTCGATTGTCCCGGCACCACCCAGGCAAGCGCCCGCCGCAAGGTATCGAACAAGACCGCCTGATCCACGACGTGTGAGAGGGCAATCACGACCAGAATCAACAGCGGCACAATCGACAGCAGCGTGTAGTACGCCACCGCACCGGCCAGCAGCAAACCCTGATTGGCGCGAAATGCCCTGATCACCTGCAGTGCAAACGCTGCCGGGTGTTGGATGATTTGTTTGACTTCGGGCGTGACAAGGGTGATGGTAGGTAGAGACATCGTTTCTTTCAACTACTAGCACTGCTGCGGCTGTCTGGCAATAAGTGGCTGAAAAGCCGCATCAGTGCTGGATATACGCATTTTAGTGGGCGGGAGGTGAATCACTTGAGAGGGCCAACACGCCGCGTTACCCACAGGGCCTGATGACAGGAATGTTCGCATAACTGGCAGTGCATTGGTACAGCGTGGGTTAAAACTGGAAGGGCAAACTGATGTCGCCCTGACAATGGATGAGGAATTCTTTCAAAGATGTTTGATTTTGTTGAGTTTTTCCGCCATAATGCCGGGCTTGGTCGGGTAATTTGATTGCCCGGTCTGGACAACCCAAAACCCCTTGCTTTACTGCGGTGCGCATCGCGGAAAGCTTCCAGACCCTAAGGTCTTAATCCACAAGGAGATTTTAATGCGCCATTACGAGATCGTATTTATTGTTCATCCCGATCAGAGCGAGCAAGTGCCCGCCATGATTGATCGCTACAAGGCGACCATCGCCCAGGGCGGTGGAAAAGTGCACCGCCTCGAAGACTGGGGCCGTCGCCAGATGACGTATCCAATCCAGAAACTGTTCAAAGCGCACTATGTGCTCATGAACATCGAAATCAGCCAGGTCACGCTCGACGAACTCGAACACGCGTTCAAGTTCAATGATGCGGTCCTGCGCCACCTTACCGTGGTCAAGCGCGCAGCTGAAGTTGGGCCGTCACCGATGATGCGGGAAGAGAAATCCCGGTCTGTCGATGTACGCGACGGTGTCAAGGAAGCTCCCCGTGGTAACAGGGAAGCCGTGACCGAAGTTGCGAAAGAGACAGTGTAACGGCAGCCTTCGCAGGCGTAAGCTGAAACGAACGTAGTTGGCAAAAAACCAGACAGTACTTGAAGGAAAAGTCGCATCGCGCGACACGCTCAGGACAACACCGGGCGGGGTCGCAACGCTGCATCTGACACTGATTCACCAATCGACACAACGCGAAGGCAATGCAGAAGTAGCCGTTGAGGTCGAAATGAACGCAGTTGCGTTTGGTGAGTTGGCAACAGAGTTGAATAGCGTGAAGGAAGGCGACAACATTTCCATCAAAGGTTTTCTGAGCCGCAAAAATCGTTTTAGTCCAATGCCGATATTGCACATAACCCAATTCAAATTTAGCTAGAGGTAGATCATGCCCCGTCCAGGTCCCCGCGGTAAGAAGTTCGACAAGAACAAGAAAGACACACGCAATCCCAATCGCGGCCTTTTTCGCCGCAAAAAATTCTGCCGCTTCACCGCAGAAAAAGTTGTCGAGATCGATTACAAAGACATCGGCATCCTGAAGGAATTTGTCAACGAAAACGGCAAAATCATTCCGGCACGCATCACTGGCACCAAAGCAAAGTATCAGCGCCAGTTGGATGTGGCGATCAAGCGCGCGCGATTCCTCGCCTTGATTC
>JBKJMK010000003.1:0-35467 GCA_046596005.1 Usitatibacteraceae bacterium
GATGTCGCCGGGCCGGTGATTGACATGTTGTTTCCATCCGGCACACCTTCGCGCGTGCCGGTGATGGCGGCAATCGGCACGCGCGAAGGTGTGCCGGATGGAAACAACATGTCAATCACCGGCCCGGCGACATCGCGTGGTGTGCCTTCGGACGGCGCGACATGCATGCGAAAACCCGGTGCGGCATTGACTTCGCAGATGCCGCCGCCGATCTGCTTGTAACTTTCGGTGATATCAGGGCTCAGGAAATCGACACCGCCGACATCAAGTCCGATCGCGGTCACCGCGCGCACGGCCATGTCGCGATTGTCGGGATGGATGATGTCGGTCACATCGGTCGCCGTACCGCCGGTGGACAGGTTGGCGGTAGAGCGCAGCATGACGATCTGTCCACTGGCTGGAATAGCGTCCGCAGTCATGTCGACGCGCGCGAGCATCATATCGGCCTGCTCGTCGAGTGCCAGGCGGGTCATGACTTTTTCATGGCCGACGCCACGGCGTGGATCCTGATTGACGATATCCACGAGTTGCCGCACGGAAGACTTGCCATCGCCAACAATATGACCAGGGGTACGGCGGGTTGCGGCAACCAGCTCACCGTTCACCACCAACAAGCGGTGATCGTCGCCGGTCAGATAGGTTTCCACGATGACCGAGGACGAGTGCTCAACTGCCGCCTCAAAACCATTGCGAACTTCTTCATCGTTGGTCAGGTGAATCGAAATGCCGCGGCCATGATTGCCGTTGTAGGGTTTGGTGACCACCGGGTAGCCCAGTCGTTTGGCGGCGGAAACGGCACGCTCAGCCGAGCGCACCAATTCCTGTTGCGGCACCGGCAGCCCGCGGGTGGCGAGAATCTTGTTGGTTTCTTCCTTGTCGCCGGCCAGTTCGACAGCGATATAACTGGTACGGCCGGTCACGGTGGCCTGGATGCGTTGTTGCCATTTGCCATAGCCGAGTTGAATCAGCGATTGATCATTCATTCGCAGCCACGGAATGCCGCGTTCTTCCGCCGCCCGTACCAGCGATGCAGTCGATGGCCCGAGCGCACGGCGCTGCGAATATCGAATGTATTCATCGCGCGCCTTGGGCCATTCCCATCCTGCCGGGACGGCATTGGCGGGCCGCAAACTTTCTGGCAGAAGCGAGCACAAAAGTTTTAACGCCAGCTCGCCGGCTTCAATGCCTTCGTCTTTTTGCGCATATTCGTAGATCACGCTATAGACGCCAACACGATCCGTGCTGCGGGTCTTGCCGAAGGTGACGTCTTCACCGGCGACATTTTGCAGCTCGATTGCCACGTGTTCGAACACGTGTCCCAGCCAGGTACCTTCGCCTTCAAGCATACGCCGCACCAGGCCGCCCGGTTCGCGATAGGAACAGCCATGCTCCTGCAAGCTGGGGAGTGCTGCAATCAGTTGCATCACATATGCGGTGCCGAGCTTGCCGGTAGGCCAGGCTTCCAATGGACCCAAATCGAGATCCAGCCGGATCACCGGAAAATGCGCGTACAGCGATGGCCCCACATAAACTGAACGATCAAGAATACGCATAGCCTCTCCGTTATTTTTTTGGGCGCATCAATGAGCCGGCCGATGCTTCGCGTGTGTGCAGGTTGAATTTCGCGCCAGCGATCAGAACGTGAATGGCGATACCGAGCATGCAGACCGGTTGGCCTTCGGCGGCCGTATCCATCGATGAGAATTCGATGCCGGACGCATCTACTACGGTAATACTGCCGCTGCCCGCTGCTTCCAGCGTGTTGTCGGGGCCGATAAACGCGGCAGTGTCCTCGTCGAGTCCCAGGCCGATCGCAAACGGATTGAACGCCAGCGCCGCCAGCAGTCTGCCCAGACGGTCGCGCTGCCGAAAGTGTTGATCGATGATGAAGCGATTGGTGAGTCCCAGTCCTGGCGCCAGTCGCACCGCGCCTGCGATTGGGCTGGCCCCCTCTTCGCCAAAAGCGATCATGTGTTCACTGATGAAAGCAGCGCCCGCGCTGGTGCCTGCCATGTGTACGCCGGACGCGTTCATCAGCCGCAGCGCCTTGGCGACGGAAGTTCCGCCAAGAATGGTGGAGAGACGCAATTGATTGCCTCCGGTGAAAAATACGCCCGTGGCCGACGCCAGCCGTGCGAGCCTGCTGGTTTCTTCACAGTCGCGGCGGGTGTCAAAATCCATCGCCGTGACGCGCGCTGCCCCCAGTTCGGTGAATATTCGCTCGTAGCGCGCGCCGGTGCCGGCCAATTGGCTCGCCGTCGGGATGACCACAATATCAGCGTCGCCATCGCTGGCACAGATATCCACGAATCGTTGCAGGATCTGCGGAGAATTTTCTTTTTCTTCTGCGCCACCAATGGGAATGATCCACCCACGTTGTGCGCCATCGGCTACTTTGCTCGGCATTCGGCCTGCTCCATCATCACTGGTACGAGATGATGCCATTGGCGGCTGAGCAGCGCCAAACCCGGCAGAAATCAACTAAATCGGTCAGCTCACGCAGGTAGTAGCAGAGCAGCGGCCCAGCATTCGCAATAACTTTGCCAAATCGGCAGTGCGGCATAGGAAAATGTCCGGGCCATTCAAGAATTGTCGCGCCCGTTCATATACACTACGACGCTTTTCGCGGGGCTTTATGTGGTTCAGAAATTTACAGGTTTATCAGTTCCCCGCTCCCTGGAAAATCAGCACGTCCAGCCTTGAGGAGCAATTGGGGCGGCACGCTTTTCGCGCCGCGACCGGTTATGAAACGCAGACACAGGGATGGATGTCACCCAGGGATGATGGCGGGTTGGTGCACTCGGTCAATGGCCAGATGCTGATTTCATTGTGCACAGAGAAGAAATTGCTGCCCGCATCGGTCATCAGGGAAATGACCAAGGCGAAGGCTGCCGAGGCCGAAGAAAGACAGGGTTATAAACCCGGCCGCAAACAAATGCGCGACCTTAAAGAGCAAGTTACCGACGAGCTCCTGCCGCGCGCATTCAACGTACGCCGGCACACCGGCATCTGGATCGATCCCGTCAACGGCTGGCTGGTGCTCGACAGCAGTTCGCCGGGCAAGGCGGATGATGTGGTGACGCTGCTTTATAAATCAATCGACGACTTCGCAGTCGAACGACTCAATCCCGCCATGTCACCTGGTATCGCCATGACCGCGTGGCTGGCAAACAATGCCGTGCCGCATGGATTTTCCATCGATCAGGACACCGAACTGCAATCGCCGGTCGAAGAAAAAGCGACGGTACGCTTCGTACGCCATGCGCTTGACCCCAAGGAAGTGCAGCGTCATATTGCCGCTGGCAAGCAATGCACGCGCCTTGCGCTGACCTGGGCCAACCGGGTGTCATTCGTGTTGACCGAATCGCTGGTGCTCAAACGTATCGTTCCGGTGGATGTGATTCGTGAGGGCGAGGATGCACAAGCCCAAAACGACGACGAACGCCTTGATGCCGATTTCACACTGATGACCGGGGAGCTGCATCACATGATGGTGGATCTGGTGGAAGCGTTGGGCGGATTGCAGGGTGGCGCGCGGCAATAGCGCTACCCGGCTACCAACCTGGTCAAACCCCGGAGCTGGCGGGCCTTCACAAGGTAAAGTGCTCCGATTGCCGCGCCAGCGCATGTGTTTGCGCTACCATTGAACATCGAATCAAACCCGACCGGGAGACATCTTTGAAAAAATGCTTCGTGCTCATGATCACCCTGTTATTGCTGCAGGCTTGTTCCAGCGCCTCATTGCCTGGCGCAACCACAGCATCGCGCTATCACGACAACAACGGACGCGACGATGTACTCAGTGGTGGCGTAAAAATGATTCCCGTCAAAACGCCGAAGGGTAATTTCAATGTCTGGACCAAGCGCGTTGGCAATCACCCGACCATGAAGGTTTTGCTGTTGCACGGCGGGCCCGCGGCCACGCATGAGTACTTCGCGGCATTTGACAGCTATTTTCCCGGCGCCTCAATTGAGTACTACTACTACGATCAACTTGGCTCGGCTTACAGCGACCAGCCCGATGAGCCGTCGTTGTGGGAAATTCCACGCTTCGTCGAAGAAGTCGAACAAGTGCGTATCGCACTTGGCCTGAATCGCGACAATTTCTATCTGCTGGGTCATTCGTGGGGCGGCATACTGGCGATCGAATACGCACTCAAGTACCAGCAGCACATCAAGGGCCTGATCATTTCCAACATGATGGCGAGTATTCCGGCCTACAACGAATACGCTGACAAGGTATTGATGCCGAAGATGGATCAGAAGGTACTGGCCGAAATCAAGAAACTGGAAAAGGACGGCAAATACGAAGACCCACGCTACATGGAATTGTTGATGCCGCATCATTACGCACATCACATCCTGCGCATGCCGCCCGAGAAGTGGCCGGAGCCGGTACTGCGCTCGTTCAAGCACCTGAATTCAAAAATTTACGTGCCGATGCAAGGCCCTAGCGAACTTGGCGCCAGCGGCATCCTGGAGAAATGGGATCGCACCCGGGATCTCGGCAGGATCTCGGTATCGACGCTCGTCATCGGCGGACGGCACGATACGATGGATCCAAAACACATGGAATGGATGGCTGGCGCAGTACAAAAAGGACGCTACCTGTATTGCCCCAATGGCAGTCATATGTCGATGTACGACGACCAAAAAACCTATTTTGAAGGCCTGATCCGTTTCGTGCGCGATGTGGACGCGGGGCGGCTTTAAGTAGCGCTGCCCTCTGGAAACCGGCGGCTGGACTGCGGTCCGTGACGATAAGCAAGTGGCAGTAAATATGACGACTACAACAGCTTGTCCCACCCCGCACGACCAAGTGCGGCCATGGTTTTAATGTTTTTCTCAAAGATATCTCCCGCCTCCGGGAACGCTGCTACTGCGCGCGTCACGCTTGCCTCGCGCAGCAGATGCAGGGTCGGGTAAGGCGAGCGGTTGGTGCAATTGCCGATGTCATCGGCTTCGGTACCGGCAAATTGGTAGTGCGGATGAAAACTGGCGACCTGGATCACGCCATCCAGCTTCAGTTCGGCGACGGCAGCGTCGGCAACCTGAAGAAAATCGTTGTAGTCAAAAAAATCCGTCAGCACGTTTGGGTGGATCAGTAACGTCGTGTCGATATCCGACGCGTCTGCGTCTGCCAGAACCTGCAGCTCTCGGATAAGTTCGCTGCGCAGGGCCACGGTGGAACGGCTAACGCATACCGAATAGCGAATCTGCCCCTTCACATGCACCGCCTTTGCAAAGGGGCAAAGGTTCAGCCCGATCACTGCGCGTTCGAGCCACCTTACCGTGTCCGCGATAACGGCGTCTCGTTGCGCCGTCAACGCGGCGGCGTCAATCAGCTTTCGCTCCCGATACTTTGACCACTTCACTCCAACGGCTAATTTCAGCACGAATGTATTCGCCAAAGCCCTCTGGCGACATCGGCCCGGGTACCGCGCCCAGGTCCATGAAGCGCTCCTTGATGTCGGCTGAGCCAAGCGCCTTGACGGCCTCAGCGTTGACCCGCGCGATGATGTCCTTGGGGGTTCCCTTCGGCGCAACCAGCCCAAACCAGGATTGCACATCGAAGCCTGGCACGCCCGCCTCGCCCATCGTTGGCACATCCGGTGCCGACGGTGAACGTTGCGCACTCGTCACTGCCAGGGCGCGCAGCTTGCCCGCCTTCACGTGCGGCAACGCAGAAGGCATGTTGTCGAACATCACTTGCACCTGCCCTCCCACCATATCAATCATCGCCGGTGCGCTGCCTTTGTACGGGATGTGCACCATATCCACTTTTGCCAGCATCTTGAACAATTCGCCACTAAGATGAATGGACGTGCCGGAGCCACTGGAGGCGTACGACAGCTTGCCGGGTTGTGATTGCGCCAGGGCGATCAGTTCCTTCACCGATTTGGCTGCGACGGAGGGATGCACAACAAGGATATTGGGTACGTTGGCAAACAATGCCACGGGCTCAAAATCTTTGGCGAAATCGAATGGCAATTTCGGGAACAGCGAAACGTTGATGGCACTCGTGATCGCACAGACATAAAAGGTGTAGCCATCGGGTGCTGCCCTGAAGACCATTTCAGCACCGATATTGCTGCTGGCCCCGGCTTTGTTTTCAATGATGATCGGTTGCCCTAGCGCGTCGCCTATTTTCTTGGCCATCAGTCGGCCGATGACATCCGTTGCACCACCCGCACCAAAACCGACAACGAACTTGATCGGCCTGGTTGGATAGCTTTGCGCTAACGCCAGTTGGGGGAATGCCGTCGCGACAGAACTTACAATCGCGCCAGCGCCGGTCACAGATAGAAAGTCTCTACGTTTCATTTTTTCTCCTTATGCTGCGTTTGGCATCCGTTACTTCACGTTAACAAAATCCGGGCTCTTCAACGCATTCTGCTTGAACGCGCGCGATCCGGTCTGATAATACGCGATTGCCTCATTCACCAGTGTCGCGTTCAATGGTGCGGGCGATGCGGCGAGCGTGACGGGATCAACGCTGAAAGTGGCAATTTTTTGCTTGGGCGAAAGTACGATCAACGTATTGCTCTTGTAATAACCCAATTCCTGATAATTGCTGACAAACGCACGCGCCGGCGCGGCATTATTTTCAAACAGGGAATTCCCGAAAAAATGTTCCGCACCTTTGGCACCCATCAGGCCAAGCAGCGTCGGCGGAATATCGATCTGGCTGATCATTTTTGGATAGTTACCCGGCGCCAACATATCGGGCGCATAAAAAATCAGCGGTATCCGGTAGTTTGCCAGCGGCAGCTTGGTCTTGCCGGCCACCGAGGCGCAGTGATCGGCAACGATGACAAACAGCGTGTCCTTGAACCACGGTTTGCTGCGCGATGCCTCAATAAACTGGCCGATGGCGAAGTCGGTGTACTTCACACCGCCATCGCGCCCGCCGGGGGATGCAATATCGATTCGTCCGTCAGGATAGGTGAAGGGACGGTGGTTGGAGGTCGTCATGATCTGCGCGAAAAATGGTTTCTGCAAAGCGCTCGATGCATCAAGAATGCGTAGTGCATTCGAGAATAGCGCTTCATCGGCAACACCCCACGCATTCGCAAATGGCACTGATTCTTTGGGAAAATCAGTGCGGTCAACAACCTTGTAGTCGTTGCCTGCATAGTAGGCGTTCATATTGTCGAAGTAACCGTAGCCGCCATAAATAAAATACGGCTGAACGCCTTGCGGCACCAACAGCTGCCCCATCGTCGCCAAATGCTCGTTGCCCGGACGTCGCACGATGGCCTGGCCGGGTATTGGCGGCGTACCCAGGGATAATGCCTCGAGGCCGCGTACGGTGCGCGTGCCAGTGGCAAATACCTGTTCGAATTTGAGTCCTGCCAATGCGAAACGGTCCATATTCGGCGTCAACCCCTTTGTTCCGCCGTAAGCGCCAACAAATTCAGCCGACATGCTTTCAATCGTGATCATCACGACGTTACGCGGGCTTCGCGTGAATGGACCCAATACGGCAGGAACGTGAGCCAAAGGTTTCTGGGTGACCACAGGTGTCAAGCCGATTTTTGACAATGGCGGGCGCTGAAGGCCAAGAAGCGCGAGTATGTCGTCGGCCTCTTCCTGCGGGATCGTTTTGTAAAATTTATCGTAATCGAGTTCATTGCGGCGCATGGCGGCACCAAGCGAAAACAGGCCATTGCCGGACAGCTCCAGCGCGTACTCATTGCCCGCACCCGACATCTGATCCACGTTCGCCGCGTAATAACTCGCAAGCGGCAGTGCTACTGCTGCGCCGAGCATCACACCGCGTTGCCGCCAACTGATTGGACTTGCGGAAAATGAGACGCGACGCGAAAGCAGCCACGCGATCAACACCGCCGCAAGCGCGATCAGCGATATGATCAAACCAACCGGATACGACTGCTTGATGTTGTTGATCACTTCATTGGTGTAAATCAGATAATCGACCGCAATGAAATTAAAGCGGGTGGTGAACTCCTCCCAAAATACGAATTCCGCCACCACGCCAAAAATTAGCGCGCCGATCATGACTGCCAGCATTGCCCAGCTTAAGCGTCGCGTGGTTGGTCGCGCACGCAATGAATTCGGCATCAATGCCGCGAACAGCAACACGGGTGCCGCCAGATAAACCAGCACTGCCAGATCGAACCACCCGCCACGCAGGAACGCACTGGCAGACTGTCCGGCAAGCATTTGCGATGGCCCGACCTGAATCCACAATACGACGCGCAACAATAGCCATAGCAGAAGCGCAACTGCGGCAATGACGAGAACAAATGGCCACTGACTGTGTTTGCGTGTGGAGAAAATCGATTTCATGCGTGATGTCCTTTGAGGCGGCGATGACAAGCTGCAGCGAGACCCTTTATTTCGAGCTTGCTTCCAGATTCGACGCAAGCCGGAAGTTTAGTCGTCTTTTATGGCGCGTGAACAACCCGTTGTGTGTGCTTGAAAAGAAACTCCTTTATCCATGCGCATTTCGGGACATAAACGTGCCGCAATGCCCGCTGACGCTGGTGTTTCTTAAAATCCCGCCCCGGCATTTCATTAAATACCTCGCCGATGAATGGTGCGAGACACAGCACCACGCCTTTTTTCGTACAATGGATAAATGCGAACTTCATCAATCACCTCGTTTCGACATCCCGTGTTTATTGTGACGGGTAAACGCATCGGCGTTGCCCTGGCAATTCTCCTCGCGTTACTCGGCTGTAGCGGCGGCGGAGGCTCCGCTACAGTTACTGAGCCGCCGCCACCTTTGCCCTCACCGGTCACCGGCCCGGCGTGGTGGGGCTTTGGGCGCGATGCACAGCACTCGGCGGTAGGCGCGATTGCCACGCAGCCTTTGTCCAGGCTTATCTGGCAAATGCCGGTCGACTTGGCACCGCAGTATTCCGGCACTTCGCTGTTGATTCATTACGGCTCCCCCGTCATCACCGCAAAAAATACCGTGATCGTGCCGGTTAAAACCGGCGCTAGCGGTGGATTTCGCATCGAGGCTCGCAATGGCACAAACGGCGCGTCGCTATGGTCTGCCGCCAGCGATTACATTCTTCCGACGCGGCAGAGCTGGACGCCGAGTTATAACCTCACACTGACCACGTCAAACCGCGTCTATGCGCCCGGCGCGGGCGGCAAATTAATTTTTCGCGACGATGCGGACAGCGTCAGCGGAGCGGTTCAAACGTCAGTTTTTTACGGTGCCGACGTCTACAACGCGGCGCGCAGCGTTTTTGACCAGAACGTCATCATCAACACACCGCTGACGGCAGACGCGAATGGCAATGTCTATTTCGGTTTCATCGTTAATGCCACCAACCCGGCTAATCTCGTCAGCGGTATCGCCCGGATGGGCGCAGACGGAAGCGGAACATGGGTGGCAGCCAGCGGGGCGGCAGGCGACACGTTGATCGCAAAAGTCGCCACCAATAGTGCGCCTGCGTTGTCGCTCGATGGGCGCACGTTGTACGTCGCGGTCAACACGGGCGCAGCAACGGGCCTGGCGAACGGCTATCTTCTCGCGCTCGACAGCACTACGCTCGCGACCCGCAACAAGATTCGGCTGATTGATCCAAACAGACAAACGCCCGCATGGGTCAACGACAACGGCACTTCTTCGCCGATGGTTGCACCCGACGGCGACGTGTATTTTGGTGTCCTTGAGGCAAGCCCGCCTTCGCATAATTTCACCGGCTGGATGCTGCATTTCGATGCCACCCTCGCGCAGGTAAAAACGCCCGGCGCGTTTGGTTGGGACAACACGCCATCCGTGGTACCGCGCGCGATGATCCCTTCCTATGCCGGTACATCAAGTTACCTGTTGATGACCAAATATAATAATTACGGCGGTGCCGGTACGGGCGATGGCAAAAATCATATCGCCATTCTTGATCCTACCCAGGCACAGGCCGATGCCATCACCGGCATTCCTGTCATGAAAGAGATTCACACCATGCTCGGCCCCACGCCTGATCCCGGCTACCTGGGCGGCGTGAAAGAGTGGTGCATCAACACCGCAGCAGTCGATCCACTCACGCGGTCTGTGCTGGTCAATAGCGAGGACGGCTATCTCTATCGCTGGGATCTGTCGGTCAATAAGCTCACAGAGCGCATCCGCCTCAATAGCGGCACTGCCCAGTCGTATACACCCACCGCCATCGGCCCGGATGGTGCCGTGTATTCAATCAACAACGCAGTGCTGTTTTCTGCTGGACGCTAACCGGCATCACGTTGCAGCCTCCCCTGCACTCAACCATTGTCCGAAAGAACACCCATGACCCTTGGCGCTGATGTTATTAAAACGCTTTCTGAAGTGACGACCGCGACGATCACCACGATGTTGCTGAAGAAAGGACTGCGCAATGTTTGGATGCGTGGCACGCGCCCGCTGCGGCCCGATCAACCGCGACTGGTTGGGCGTGCTTTTACGCTGCGCTTCGTGCCTGCACGCGAAGATCTTGCCACACCAGAATCCTGGTCAAAGCCGATCTCAACGCGTGCCGCGATTGAAGCCATGCCGGAGGGCTGTATTACCGTGGTTGACGCGATGGGCGTTACCGACGCGGGCATCTTCGGCGATATTCTTTGCGCACGCATGAAAATGCGCGGCGTAACTGCGCTCGTCACCGACGGCGCGGTACGCGATCTGGCGGGAGTGCTCAGCACCAATCTGCCGGTTTGGTGCCAGGGTGCTGCGGCGCCGCCGTCGGTCGCGGGCCTGACCTTCGTAAATTGGCAGGAGCCGATCGGCTGTGGCGGCGTGGCGGTGTTCCCGGACGACGTGGTCGTAGCCGATGCTGACGGCGCGGTGCTGATACCAGCCGCGTTTCTCGATGAGATCGTCGCCTCAGCACCTGAGCAGGAACGACTGGAAAACTGGATCATGCAGGAAGTCGCCAATGGCGCGACGCTGCCGGGCCTGTATCCGCCGAACGCCGAAAATAAAGCGCGCTACGAGGCAACCAAGCTCACGAAAAAATAAAAATAAACGCTGTTTCAGCCGCCGACCTTTTGCCCGACAAGACGCAATCGTTTGCATTTCCTCAATCGCATCGACTCATTCGTTCAATCGTTTGCACTTATAATTTCATCTTTGCTATTCATGGCTGAACCTCAATATGTCTCGTGATTATTATGCAGTTATTGGCCTTCGGCAAAATGCTTCCGACGCGACGATACGCCGCGCCCTTCAAGTCAACAAAGACCTTATCGCTGCCGACCCATCGTTGTCGCCGGCAGAACGTGAATCCCGCCTTGCGGAATTGCAGGCTGCCACCGATGTTCTGTCTTCACCGGCCAAACGTGACGCCTACGACGCCACCATGCGGCATCAATTCGATACAGCGGGACGCAGCGGTGCAGCGAGCTTGATGCGCGCGCCGCTCACCTGGATGATTTTGCTGGCGAGCATCGCAATCGGCGGTGGCCTCTATTGGCAGTATGAACGCGACCAGACCAATCGACGCATCGAGCGCGAGCGGATAGTTGCGGATCAGCAGCAGGAGCGCCGTGCCGCCGAGCTCGAAGAACGGCGTGTTGTGGAGAAGCAGAGACTTTTGGAAGAGCTACGTACCCAACGAGATGCGGATGACAAGCAGCGTCAGGAATTCAACGAACTTCGCTCCGCTGAGAGCCAGAAAAAACAATACGTTGCCGATGAGCGGCAAGCGCTCCCGACAGCATCCAGCTATCAGTCAAACCATGAAACTTCACGACGCAACTATGAAGATCAACGGCAGATTGGTGCTGAAGTCTGGCAGCGCACGCAGGAAGAACGCAAGCAGCGCTTTGAAGAAGAAATGAATCTTCGCCGCGCGCGCGAGGAAGTTGCCCGCCAGAAACGCTATCTGGAGGATCGTGAACGCGAAGACCAGAACGCGAGAGCGAGGCGGGAAGCTGACTCAAGGCCCAGCCGGTATTAACGGCCAGGCGCCGGGATCACCGGCATCGGCGGGTATCAACAGGCGAATAGACGAATAGGCCCTGGAAGCCGCGCCTATGCCAGGGTTTTTCCCGCTAATTAACTTTTACTGGCAGCCTGTCGGACTTTAGGGGAAACGGCTGCTATCCTTCGTCGCGCCAGCCGCGCAGGCGAATCGCCGCATAAATCATGGCGGCACCCAGCGCTGCGCCGATCCAGACATTAGGGCTGGCGAGCAATTGCCACGAGTGTGTCAATGCGGCGTTGAGAGCAGTCGTCGCGCCAAGGGTTTCTTCCTGCGGTAGCGTATGCCCGCGCTGCAATAACCACGAGCCAGGCAACACGCTTCCCAGCAATCGGCCAATAATATTTTTCCAGAACCAGCCGACGTTCCAATCGAACCGGAACATGCCATTCGCCCAACTGACCAGCGTACCCGCCATGAGCGGCACACCCAGCGCCCAGAGCAAGGGTTTGGTGCGCGCCCATGCCGAGACCATCAGCAACCAGCCAATCGTGGGCAGCGCCCAGAGTGCATAGATCGGCAACATTGCGGCCAGTTGTAACGGGGCAAGATAGGCGGAAGGGTTGCTTAGCACTTCGCCAAAGATATTGACGCCAGCAGTAGCCGCCGCAAGGCAGATCAGCAAACCGGCGATGATCGCGGTGATCGTGGCGACGACCACCGCGATGGCAGGGGCAATGCCGAGTGCCATCGCCACCTTGGATAAGACCGTCGCCTGGTCGGAGAGTGGAAGTGATTTCCAAAACAACACGCTGCGGTCCTTGCGCTCGTCAAACAGTGTGCTCAGGCAAAAGAAAAATACACAAAACCCAAGCGCGATAAAAATGGGCATCGACAATCCCGTGTAACCGGAGACCAGGCGCGATGCGAATTCGGTCCTCTGCAGAGGCGTGACCACATTCGCCAAATTGCTGACCTCAACGCCATTGATCTGCATGCCGTTACTCAGGCCCAGGACGGCGATGACAAGCGACACCGCAATGAATGTTGTCATCAACGCGCCGACGACAACCGGTGTCCAGAAAAAACCACCCTTATGCTCCCAGAACTCGCGCTTGAGCAACCATTTAAAAGTATTCATGCGTAAGTTCCTTTCATTAATGCGACAAAGATATCGGCAATGCCGGGCGTACGGGCTTCGCCAATCGCCTCCAGTTTCTCGCGTGATACACCGTCAAACAGCATCACCGCCTTGCCGAACACCTGTCGCTCATCGATGGGCCTGAGTGCCCGCGCGATGTCGGCGTTTTCCGCTGACATCATCACCTCAACAAAGCGTGCGCCGACATCATCCATCGTGGACGAGAGCACGATCTTGCCGTCGCGGATGAACATGAGGTCAGTCAAAATGTGTTCGATCTCCTCAACCTGGTGCGTGGTAACGACGATGGTTTTATTTTGGTCGAAATATTCTTCCAGCAGGTGTTGGTAGAACTGCTTGCGATAGAGAATATCCAATCCGAGTGTCGGCTCGTCGAGCACCAGTAACTTTGCATCGATGGCCATCACCAGCGCCAGATGCAATTGCACGACCATTCCCTTCGACATCTCCTTGACGCGCATCGCGGGCTTCAGCTTGGTGTTGGCGATGTAGCGCTCCGCCTTTGCGCGATCAAATTTCGGGTGAACGCCGGCGACAAAATCGACTGCATCGCGCACCCGCAGCCAGCGCGGCAGGATGGCGACGTCGGCAATGAAGCAAACCTGCTGCATTAATTCGTCACGATGGGTGCGCGGATCCAATCCCAATACGCTGAGTTCGCCTTCGAAGGGGACCAAGCCAAGGATCGCTTTGAGCGCGGTGGTTTTTCCCGAGCCGTTGGGGCCGATCAAGCCGACGATGCGTCCGGCAGAAATATCAAAACTGACGTTATCGACGGCAACCTGTTTGTCATAACGCTTGGTCAGATTTCTTGCAGAAATGACGGCACTCATTTCGTGCCCCCGGCATGGGCGAAAGACAAAAGCTCAGTTGCACTCAATCCGAGGCGGCGGATACGCTCCAGCATTGCCGGCCACTCCTCGCGGAGGAATCGATCACGTTCACTGGAAAGCAATTTTTCGTGTGCACCGTCGGTCACGTACATGCCTATTCCCCTTTTTTTTTCAACGAGAGTTTCATCCGCGAGTTCCTGGTAAGCCCGCAAAACAGTGATCGGGTTAAGCTGAAAATCAGCTGCAATTTGCCGCACTGACGGCAACGCATCGCCTGGTTTGAGCACACCATCGAGCAACATCCCCACAATCCGGTCCTTGAGCTGTCGGTAAATTGGCGCGTTTTTGTTCCAGTTACTACTCATTGCGGGTTCTCCAAATTTGGCAAGATTTAATTTAATATCATTAAAATACATATAGTTATTTAATATATATAACGTGAATACTATGATTAATCGTGATGCTTGCCGATAGCCTAGTGATGTAGTTAACTATATCACTATAGCAATGAAAAAGCCAACAGCAAGTACGCGTGGAAATTGCTGATTAATTACCGCAGTATTTTGTGTCGCAAGGCAACCAACGACAAAAGGGCTGCAATGACATTGCAAAAAAGCAAGCAACTATCGACTGCACAATCGACGCCGGCACGGCAAGCTTGGCGATGTCAACGTGTGCGTACTGGATTGCGTTAATTGTTTGACGTTATAGATTAACGCCGCGTCCGCTCAACTCACTCACTCTGGAACTCACCATGAAAAAATTATTTGTTGCATTAATGCTCACCCTGCCACTCATCGTCACACCGGTTTTCGCCGCCGATGGCGCGCCTACCGCCCAGCAAAGCAAAATGAGCGCGTGTGCCAAGGAGAACAAAGGCCTCAAAGGCGATGAATACAAAGCCGCGCAAAAAGCATGCTTGCAAAGATCGACTGATGCCCAAAAAGCCCAACGTGCGAAGATGAAGGCTTGCTCTGCAGAAAATAAAGGTAAAAAAGGTGCCGAGTTCAAGGCGGCGCAAAAGGAATGTTTGAGCAAGTAAGCTCAACCACGCAATAGCCAAAAGGGGCGCACGATGTGCGCCCCTTTTGTTTGGGCGTGACGCCAGTACGATGGCCCTTGCGCGTTCTACTGGCGGTCAAAAGACATGCGCTTAATTCGGCTGACAGTGCATTGCACCAAACCACATGCTAAATTCATACGGCTTTGAAAAAAACGGTCTGATTTGAATTGACCCAGAGGAATATATAAATGCAAAAATTTTTGTTGATCGCATTCCTGATCGTCACCATCGCTTCTCCGCTGCCTGCCGTGGCGCAAGGGCGTCCCGACCCGGCCGCGCTGATTGCTGCCCAACGCGAAGCGATGAAAGTATTTGCACCCATGGATGGCGTTTGGCGTGGCCCGGCCTGGACCATCCTGCCTTCTGGCGAAAAACATCACATCACCCAGACCGAGCGCATCGGCCCGTTTCTGGATGGCTCGGTAAAAGTTATCGAAGGTCGTGGCTATGATCCGGATGGCAAAGTGACTTTCAACGCGTTTGGCACGATATCCTTCAACCCCGCCACCCGTGTCTACACCCTGCACTCTTATGCGATGGGCCAAGCCGGCGACTTTGTGATAACGCCGACGGCAGATGGCTATACGTGGGAAATTCCTGCCGGACCGATGACAATTCGCTACACCGCCGTGATCAAGGGTGACAACCTGCGCGAAGTTGGCGACCAGATTCAGCCCGGCAAGGAACCGGTACGCTTTTTCGAGATGACACTCAAGCGCGTCGGCGACACCAAATGGCCGGCTGAAGGCGCGGTCAGTGCGAAGTAGCAGTTTCCGTTTTTGACGCTGAACAATCCCGACAACGCGCTAGCTGCGGATTCGGCCGCCGCGTTGAATTTCGCGTTCGGTTGACGCCTTCACTGCCACGGCAAGCGGAACGCGAAATTTAGTGCCAGCGCGCTTTGCAACAGAAACGCGTGCCAGCAAGTAAGCCGCATAGACGAAAGGGACAATACACGTAATGACGATCACGCTGCCGCCAAAAGTGAGATTCGATACCACCGGCCAGCCACCAAATATCCAGATAGTCACAGACGCCAACGCGGCAGCGATCAAAACCGCAAACAGGATTGCGATGGCATGAGACTGTTGATCAGCATTCATCGATGAACCTCAATTAAGTTTTGCGAAAACCCGCCACGCTAGGCCGCCACTTTTACGCGAATTTCCCGGTGCGCGCCAGCAACAGGATTCCGAAACAGCGCCAGTAACTCTGTCTCGCGTTTTTTCGCCTCAACCAAATGCTGATGCTTCACATGCCCATAGCCGCGAATGTATTCCGGGATCGAGGCAATATCAACGGCAATATCGTAGTTTTCTGCTGACAATTTTCCGAGCAATTCCGCCAGCGTCTTCTCGTAATCTGTCACCAATTGGCGCTCCATCTTGCGCTCAGCCGAGTAGCCAAAAATGTCAAACGCCGTCCCGCGCAAGCCTTTGAATTTGGCCAGAAAGCCAAACGCACTCATCATCCATGGCCCGAATACTTTTTTGCGCGCTTCTCCGCTAACCGGATCAAGATCACCCATGATCGGCGGGGCCAGATGGAAGGTGAACTTGTAATCGCCTTCGAACTGCTCTGCCACGCGCTTTACAAAATCGCTTTCGGCGTACAAGCGGGCAACTTCGTATTCGTCCTTGTACGCCATGAGTTTGAAGTAATAACGTGCCACTGCGGCCGACAGGGCTTTTTTGCCGGTAAATCTATCCGCCTCAATTTCTTGAACTTTCGCAACCAGCGCAGCATAGCGGTCGGCATAGGCAGTGTTCTGATAGCCGGTGAGTTGCTTCCTGCGACGCTCGACCATTTCTTCAATCGTTTGCGACATGCGCTGGGACTCAGGCCTGGCTTCGGGTGGGGTTGCCATTTTCCGCACTGAGTTCAAATCGACGGCCGCACGCCGACCCCAATCAAAAGCCTGCTTGTTTTTCTCAATTGCCTGTCCGTTGAGTTCAATCGCACGCATGATTGATGCGCACGACAACGGAATCATGCCTTTCTGCCAGCCGTAACCCATCACGAACGGGTTGGTGAAAATCGCGTCACCCATCAGCGCCGCCGTGAGCGCTGAGGCATCAACAAAGTCAACCGCGCTGCTGCCGGCATAATCACCCATCGCTTCCCTGAGCACGCCCTGCATTTCGGTCACGGGAATATGCAAATCGGGATCCCTGGTGAATTCGCTGGTGGTGGCAACATCGCTATTGACCACGCCGCGCGTTTTACCGACTTGCATTTTGGCAATCGCCTCGTCCGACGTCGAGACGATCATGTCGCAACCCAACACCGCATTGGCTTCACCGGCGGCGATGCGTACGGCGTGAATGTCTTCGGGTTTTTGTGCGATACGCACATGCGTATAGACGCTGCCACCCTTTTGTGCCAGACCGGTCATGTCAAGTACCGCGATGCCCTTCCCTTCCAGGTGACCCGCCATGCCAAGCAGTGCGCCGATGGTGACGACGCCCGTGCCGCCTACGCCAGTCACAAGGATGCCGTAGGGTGCATCCAGCGAAGGCAGCGTCGGCTCAGGCAACGTCGCCAGAACTTCCGAGATAAGCGGCTTTTTCTTGCGCAGCTGGCCACCTTCGATGGTAACGAAGCTCGGACAAAATCCCTTCACACAGGAGTAATCCTTGTTGCAGGAGCTTTGGTCGATCGCACGCTTTCTGCCGAATTCGGTTTCCACCGGCGTGATGGAAACGCAATTTGATTTTTTGCCACAATCACCGCAACCCTCGCACACCAGTTCGTTGATCACGACGCGCTTGGCGGGATCGGGGAAGGTGCCGCGCTTGCGACGACGACGTTTTTCCGCAGCACACGTCTGATCGTAAATCATGATGGTCACGCCGGGAATGTCGCGCAGTTCGCGTTGCACTGCGTCGAGTTCATCGCGATGCTGCACTGTCACACCGGGCGCGAAGTTGGTCTCGCTGGTGTATTTTTCGGGCTCATCGGTCACCACGATGATTTTGCCCGCTCCTTCGGAAGCCACCTGATGGGTAATCATCGGTACCGTCAACGGCCCATCGACCGGCTGGCCACCCGTCATCGCCACAGCATCATTAAATAAAATTTTGTAGGTGATATTGACGTTCGCCGCAATCGCCGCACGGATCGCCAGCAAGCCGGAATGGTAGTAAGTGCCGTCGCCCAGATTGGCAAAAATATGCTTGGTCTCGGTGAATGGCTGAATGCCGATCCACGGCACGCCTTCCCCGCCCATTTGCGTGAATGTCATCGTCTGTTCGGGGCGAATCCAGGTCGCCATGTAGTGGCAGCCGATGCCTGCGAGTGCTTTCGAACCCGTTGGCACCACCGTGCTGGTGTTATGCGGACAGCCGGAACAGAAGGTCGGAATACGTGTGGCTTTGGCACGCGGACGCTCCAGCGCGGCTTCCTTGTCTTCGATGAATTTGAGGCGCGCTTCAACGATTTTGGATGTGTAGAACTTGGCGATGCGTTTGGCAATCACGCGTGCAATCATTGCCGGTGTCAATTCACCGGCAGAGGGCAGTAACCACGCAGCGCGTGCCATTTCCCATTCGCCGTGCTCGTCGTATTTGCCGATCACGCGCGGACGCACGTCGTCGCGCCAGTTATAGAGCTGCTCTTTCATCTGGTATTCAATAAGCTGGCGCTTTTCTTCCACCACCAAAATTTCATCCAGGCCCATCGCGAATTCGCGCAGCGAGGTGGGCTCCAGTGGCCAGGGCATGCCGACCTTCATCAAACGAATCCCTATTTCCGCAGCATGGCGTTCATCGATTCCGAGATCCTCCAGCGCCTGCAGGGTATCGAGATAACTTTTCCCCGACGCGATGATGCCGAGGCGCGGCTGGTCGCAATCAATGGTGACGCGATTTAGTTTATTCACGCGGCAATATGCGAGTGCCGCGTAAATCTTGTCGTGCTGCAACCGCAGTTCCTGTTCCATCGGCGAATCCGGCCAGCGTAGCGACAAACCCTTCTCCGGCAGCGGAAAATCTTCCGGTATCAGGATTTTTGGATTGCTCAGGTCAATCAGTACAGAAGCTGATGCATCGACCGTATCCGAAATGCATTTGAACGCAACGTACAGTCCCGAATAGCGCGACATCGCAAAACCATGCAGGCCAAGATCAATAATTTCCTGCACGCCGGTCGGATACAGCACCGGTATCATCGCGGCATCAAAAATATGCTCCGACTGATGCGGCAATGTCGACGATTTGCACGCATGGTCATCTGCCGCAACCAACAACACACCGCCGTACTTCGATGAACCCGCGGCATTCGCGTGCTTGAAGACGTCGCCTGAGCGGTCCACGCCGGGACCCTTGCCGTACCAGATGCCGAATACGCCGTCGTATTTGGCACCCTCAAATAATCCAACCTGCTGCGAACCCCACACGGCGGTAGCGGCCAGCTCTTCGTTTACGCCGGGCGTAAAAAAGATGTGATTTTCCTTGAGAAATTTCCCGGCCTTCCAAAGCGCCTGATCGTACCCACCCAATGGCGAACCGCGATAGCCGGAAATGAAGCCCGCCGTATTGAGTCCCGCCGCGAGATCGCGCTGGCGCTGCATCATCGGCAAGCGCACCAATGCCTGCGTGCCATTCATGAAGGCACGGCCTTGCGTGAGTGCGTATTTATCGTCGAGGGTGACAGTTGAAAATGAGGCGGGCTTGGACACGTCGGAGGACGATGATGGTTGGGACCCGCCAGTCGGCACTTGGGCGGTGTTGGCAACGACAGCTGACATTACAGCTCCTCAAATTTTGTTCGCGGATTTTGCAGTGATGGCCTAACACTTTAGAAGATTTTGTCCCCGAAGCGTGGCGGGCGCAAGTATAGCTTCAAAGGGCCGTTTTTGACGAAAACGTTCGGCACCATGGGATCATTCTTGCCAGTCTCATCGACGTAGATCGCCTATTGTCGGCGTGCCCAGCGCATTTATGCCGGTTGACGCGCGCCAGTGCTGGACTTTGGAAACGCCATCTGGCCGCAACGGCGTAACTTTACAATTTCCGTCCGAAATATTTACCACGTGGCTCAGCACCGGAAGCACAGGCAACTATCAACCCGACTGGGTCGAACCGGAAAATAACTTCCCGCGCGCTGTCAAATAGAGCAGCACAACAAGCACCACAAACGGCAACAGCGACAGCGCATCCGAGTATTGCCCCTGAAAAAATGGATTATTCCTGGTCGACCAATCATTGAACCAAGTGTCGACAGCGACAAATACCCCCGCCGATAGCGCGATGAAAATGCCGGCAATCGCGCCACCGGCGATATAGCCAGACGCCATCAATACGCCCGGGCCCTTATCGGTTTCAGCGATGAGTTCGGCTTCGCTCATTTTTGCGCTTTCTATTTTCTTGCGCTGGGTGCGGTCAATCAGCCAGCGCACCAGGCCACCAATAAAGATCGGTGTGGATGATGACAGCGGCAAATACACGCCAACGGCAAAAGCGAGCGAAGGAATGCCCGCCATCTCCAGCACGACCGAGATCATCACCCCGAACAATACCAATTCCCATGGCAGCTTGCTATCGAGAATTCCCTTGATGATGTACGACATCAGCGTCGCTTTGGGCGCATCGTATTTGCGCACCGAGGTGCCGTCGGGGCGTAGCGTGTGCGTGCCGTTGATGCCGGGATCGACAAAATAAACTGCCGCACCATTGTCATCAACGAGGTAACGTCCTTCCGGGCCACCTGCATTTCCGATTTTGTGCCAGACGCGATAGCTGTTGTTGTCGCTCACCGCCTGCGGTCCCTCGAGTTGTGTGCGCTGCACCAGCGGCTGCACTTCAGTGCGCAAGCCGGGTGCAATTTTTTCAATCGGTACGTACACCGTCGCGGCTTGATTCAACCCCAGCAGGATCGGTCCCAACATCACCGCCGAGGCCAGCGAGCCGATCATGATTGCGTACTGCTGCAAGCGCGGTGTGGCGCCAATCAGGTAGCCGGTCTTCAAATCCTGCGAGGTTGTGCCGCCGTTCGACGCGGCGATACAGACGATTGCGCCGACCGACAGCGCGGTGACGTAATAAGTGCCACCAGTCCAGCCCAGCATTAAAAAAATCAGACAAGTGAGCAATAACGTGGCGACAGTCATGCCGGAGATCGGGTTGGAAGATGAACCAATTTCACCGGTCAATCGAGACGATACCGTGACGAACAAAAATCCAAACAGCACAATCAGAAATGCGCCGATTAAATTCATGTGCAGCGAAGGTGCCAGCGTGATCCCGCCCATGAGCACGATGACACCAATCCCTACCCATTTCAGGGGGATATCGTTCTGCGTACGCAAGGTCGATGGCGCATCACCCTTCACACGATAGTCACGCAATCCCTTGCTCAAACCACGCCATATTAAGGGCAGCGCGCGCATCAGCGAGATCACACCACCTGCAGCCACTGCGCCGGCACCGATATACAACACATATGCGCCGCGAATCTGGCCGGGCTCCATTGCGCTGATCGGTACCGTCCCCGGCGACAGCGGCACGCTGAGCCCATCGCCAAAGAATCTGATCATCGGTATCAACAACAGATAAGTCAGCACGCCGCCCGCACACATGATCGATGCGATGCGCGGGCCGATGATGTAGCCGACACCGAGCAACTCCGGCGAAACCTCAACTGCAACCGAAGCGGATTTCATAGGCGCGCCGAAAACAATCTCCGACACATCCTTCCAGCCCCTGAGCGCGATGTTGCCAATCTTGTAGACAAGGCCAATCGCAAAGCCCGCGAAAATGGTGACGGCGCTGATGCCGGCACCCTTGATGGCAACCACCGCCGAAGCGGCGCGCGATGTTGCATCAGCGCCCGCTTTCAGCACCTCCGCACAAGCGGAACCCTCCGGATATTTCAGTACGCCATGTTGCTCAACAATGAGCGCACGGCGCAATGGAATCATCATGAGAATACCCAGCACGCCACCAAACGCGGCAACCAGAAAAACACGCATCAATTCCAGATCGAAACCAAGAATCAGGATCGCCGGCATCGTCACGCCAAGCCCAAACGCAAGCGACTCACCTGCCGAACCGGCGGTTTGCACGATATTGTTTTCGAGGATGGATGCGTCCTTGAATCCGAGCTTCGCCCAGAGCCGGAATAAGGTGATTGAAATCACCGCTACCGGGATGGAGGCACTCACGGTAAGGCCTACCTTCAGCACCAGATAGAGCGATGAGGCGCCGAATACGATACCAAGCACCACGCCGAGTACCACTGCGCGCAGAGAAAATTCCGGCAACGTGGTGTTCTCAGGGATATAGGGTTGCATAGTTATTAAATTGGCGACTGGGTGATGTGGGGCTAAGGACTGACGTGGAATCAAATTTCTCGTCGCACTATATCTCACGACACTTCACATCGTCGATGTCAACAATTTGCCAGGCTCAGCCGTTAACCCGCTGGCAGCAACTCAAACATCAGATGTTCTGATATCGGTAGTTTAGGCATTTTCTTTGCTTTGTCATATTCATTGCCCATGCTGCAAGGGTGACCAAAGGAGCCTGCATGACCACCACCGCAAATTTTCTCGCAACGCAACTTGGCGACATTAGTCGCGACCGCCTGCGTGAACATTTTCTGCAACTTGATGGCGAAGACCGTCATCTGAGATTCGGTTCATCGTTGAACGATAGCGCAGTCATCAGCTACGTCGACAGTATTGATTTTGAGCGCGATGAAATCTACGCGGTAATCGATGATACGCAGAATATTCTCGGCGTCGTCCATATTGCCATCCTCGCGCAAGAGGCCGAACTCGGTCTTTCAGTGTTGGTCGCGGCGCGCGGGCAAGGCGTCGGCAACGCACTGTTTGAGCGCGCCGTGATGCGTCTGCGCAACCGTTGCGTGCATGAAGTGTTGGTGCGTTGCCTGCATCAAAATGCCGCCATGATGCATTTGGCGCATAAATATGGAATGCAAATCCGCCAGGATGGCACTGACCGGGAGGCTCGACTGGTGTTGCCGGCAGCCACTTCTGGCACCTACATGCTCGAATGGTTGCAGAACCAGCAGGCCAACTATATCGGCAGCGTGCAGGACAACACGCGCCTCGGTCAGACGATCCTGGCGGCGTTTAACATGGGGCCGCCGCTAAAGAAAGCGCCATCGGCAGTGACGCCGCGTTAGTCCAATCGCTGGCGTAAGTTACTGGCGTTCCTGGACCGGCGGCTCTTCAGCGCGTAGTTTTCCTGATCGCGCCTGGTGGCGGGGTATTTTGTATGCCTGCGTGGCCTCTTGTTGATGCAACCTGACCAGCGCGACGATTCCAACTTAAAATAGCGGTATGAAAATACCTAAACGGCTACAGCCACTGCTGGAAGACGGCCTGATTGATGGCGTGGTGCGTCAGCTGATGAGCGGCAAAGAGGCGATGGTGTTCGTCGTACATTGTGGCGAGGAAACGCGATGCGCGAAGGTCTATAAGGAGGCGAATAAACGCGCCTTTCGTCAGGCGGTCGATTACACCGAAAACCGCAAAACCAAAAATACCCGCCAGGCCCGGGCAATGGCCAAGGGCACACGTTTTGGCCGCGAATCGCAGGAAGCCGCATGGCAGAACGCCGAAGTTGATGCCTTGTATCGTTTGGCCGCGGCCGGCGTACGCGTGCCAAAGCCGTACAACTTCCACGAAGGCGTTTTGCTGATGGAACTCGTCACCGACGCCCAGGGCAACGCAGCGCCTAGGCTCAATGATGTTGAGTTCACGCCGGAAATCGCCATCAAGTATCACCATGCCTTGATCATTGAGGTCGTGCGCATGCTTTGCGCAGGCGTGATCCATGGCGATCTGAGTGAGTTCAATATTCTCGTAGGCGGTGATGGGCCGGTGATCATTGATTTGCCGCAGGCAGTCGACGCTGCTGGCAACAACCACGCCCAGGCGATGCTGGAACGTGATGTTGCGAACTTGCGCAATTACTTCGGCCGCTTCGCGCCTGAGCTGCTGACCACCCAATATGGTCGGGAGATATGGGCGCACTATGAAGCTGGCACGCTGACGCCTGAAGTTGCTCTCACGGGGCGATTCGAGCGCAAACATAAAGCTGTCGACATGGACAGTGTATTGCGTGAAATCGAAGACACGCGGCTGGAGGAAGCAGCGCGGTTATTGCGTATGCAGGGATAGCGGCGATCCAAGCCGTCATTTTGCACATCTGCCAATGAGGTTCAGCAGGCTCAAACCAGACGCAAGATTGTTGCTCGCGCTGTCGTTCGCGCAACTGATTGCCTGGGGCAGTTGCTACTACGCTTACGCGGTATTGATGGAACCCGTACAGGCGGCACTTGGCATCTCCAAAAGTACTGCTGCTGGCGCATACAGCCTGGGCCTGCTGGTGATGGGGTTCACCGCGATACCGGTTGGTATGCTTGTTGATCGCGGACGGCATTTTCCGGTGCTTGTGATCGGCACGCTGATCACCATGGCTGGCATGCTGTTGCACGCCACCATTGAATCGGTTTGGCAGCTCTATACGGTGTGGGCACTGATTGGTGCGGGCATGGCGTGTACACTCTATGAGTCAGTGTTCGCATTCCTGATCCGCGCTTATCCGAATGATTACCGCCGCTACATTACCTTCGTTACGTTACTCGGTGGGCTCGCGAGTACCGTTTTCTGGCCTCTCACCACACTAATGCTTGCCAACTTCGGCTGGCGAGGCGCGTTTGTCGGATTGGCGCTCTTGCAACTCTTTGGCAGTCTGCTGTGCCTCCTCATTTTCCTGCCGCGCCAGCTGCCAGCGCGCGCGCCGCAAGGCAACGGAAAAATACCGCTGACAAACTTGCTGCGCTCCCGCGTATTCGTGTTGCTGGCGGTATCGTTCACGCTTCAGTCCATCGTGCTTGCCGGACTGGCAGCGCATATCATTGCGCTGTTTTCTGCGTCAGGCGTAAACACGGCGATTGGCCTGGTGGCCGCTTCCTCGATCGGTGTGATGCAGGTACTCGGGCGGGTCGGTCTATTAGTAGCGGGCGCACGAATGAGTCCTGCGATGATTGCAAACGTCGTCGTGTGGCTGCTTCCTGCTGCCGTTGTCACGTTGCTGGCCGTGACCGTGAGTCCATGGTTCGTGTTTCTTTACGCATTTTTGTTCGGCTGTGGCAATGGCATGATGACCATCGTCAAAGGCACCGCCACCGCCGATCTCATCAGCCGGGACCGTGTTGCCATCCTTAACGGCGCGCTCGCGATGCCGACATCGATTGCGCGTGCGACCGGGCCGATCCTGATCGCGAGCTTTTGGGATTTCTTCGGTAATCCGCAAGCGGCAGTGTTGGCGATCCTCGTGATCGCAATCTGCGCTGCATTCGCGTTGTCGGCGGCGTATCGCGCAGCTGCGGGTAATAAATATCAAATCTGAATAACGAAGCCGATGACGTACCAAAAAGTCATGCGAGCGTAACTGTCACAATTCAGTAATGTGTCGGCTGCGCAACACCTTTGCAAATAATATTGGGTTGTGTTTGCCGTCAACCGCGTTTTTTGCTAACTTGACCCATTGTCTTTTTTGCCGCATTTCCAACCAAGCATTTTTAACCTGGAGTTTCACCATGAAAAAAAGCATCCTTGCGGTGGCCTGTTCGCCCCGTGCCATTGCACACGGTTTAACTTTCGGATTATCAATCGCTGCCGCACTGTCCATGCCATCCGCTTTTGCGCAAGCGGCACTGGCCGATACCAAAACATCCGGCAAGGTTGAGGGCAAGCTGGAAACCATCACGGTTACGGCCGAGCGTCGTGAAGAAAACATCAAGGATGTGCCGGTTTCCATCAGCACGCTCAGTGGTGAAAAACTCGATATCATCAATTCGGGTGGACAGGACATCCGCATGCTGGCCGCACGCGTGCCAAGCCTGAACATCGAGTCTTCCTTTGGTCGTGCGTTTCCACGCTTCTACATTCGAGGTTACGGCAACACCGATTTTGATCTGAATGCCTCGCAGCCGGTCTCACTGATATATGACGATGTCGTCCAGGAGAACCCCATTCTCAAAGGCTTCCCGGTGTTCGATATTAACCAGATCGAAGTGCTGCGCGGCCCACAGGGCACGTTATTTGGTCGCAATACGCCGGCCGGTGTAGTGAAGTTCGATTCGGTCAAGCCATCGCAACAGCAGGACGCCTACGCGAGCATTTCCGCAGGCAAATATCAAACCGTCAATGTCGAAGGCGCGTTCAACGTTCCGCTGTCCGCAGACTGGGCGGCGCGCGTATCGATCCTTTCGCAGACTCGCGACGACTGGGTGAAGAACACCGTCGCCACAGCACCGACGCGTGAACTCGAAGGTCACACTGACCGGGCCGCGCGCGTCCAGCTGCAATATGCACCGAGCAAGGCGTTTAACGCACTGTTCAATTTCCACACCCGCGATCTGAATGGCAGCGCGCGACTATTCCGCGCCAATATCATCAAGTCCGGGTCCAATGATCTGGTTGATGGCTTTGATCCGGCAAAAATCTCCATTGATGGGCGAAATTCGCAAGACGTGAAAAACAACGGCGGCAGTATGAGGTTGCGTTGGGATCTGGGCGACATGACGCTCCACTCCATCACCGGCTACGAAAAAGTGACCTCATTCTCGCGTGGTGACATCGATGGTGGCTTTGGCGCCTCGTTCCTGCCAGCCAGCGGACCAGGCTTTATTCCGTTCGACGCGGAGTCTGCCGATGGTTTGCCCAGTCATCGTCAGTTAACGCAGGAATTCCGCCTGGAATCGAATTCCAAAGGGCCAATGAAATGGCTGGTCGGCGCCTATCTGTTCGATGAAGACATCACCATCGACAGCTTCAATTATTCCTCCATCGGCGGTGGCGCGCAAAACGGCTACGCCAATCAAAAACAGGAGAACAAGGCCAGCGCAGTATTCGGCTCGATCAACTACAAACTCACCGATGCGTTCACCATGCGGGCGGGTCTGCGTTATACCAAGGACGAGAAAGACTTTGTCGCGAACCGTGTCACCGCGCCACCATTCTCTCCTCCGTTCATCGGTCGTCTGGCCACCAAGACCGATGCCTCAAACACCAGTTGGGATTTTTCTGGCACCTATCAGGTGGACAAGGACACCAATCTCTACGCACGGGTTGCCCGTGGCTTCCGCGCGCCGAGCATTCAGGGCCGACTATTGTTTGGCGACGCACTCTCGGTTGCCAATTCGGAAACCGTTACCTCATATGAAGCGGGCGTGAAAACTGACTTACTCGACAAACGTGCACGGCTGGGCTTCAACGTCTTCAGGTTCGACGTGAAAGATCTGCAATTGACAGCGGTTGGCGGCGGCGCAAACTTCAATCGCCTGGTGAACGCGTCAAAGGCGCGCGGACAGGGCTTCGAGATGGATCTGGAGGCGTACCTGTCCGATACATTGCTACTCACTGTCGGCGCTAGTTACAACGATACAAAAATAAAAGATCCGAATCTGCGTATCGATGCGTGTGGCAATGGTTGCTCGGTTCTAGACCCGATCACCGCGCCGGCCAACCCGGCAATCTTCAAGTTTTCGCCGACCGTGTCGATCGATGGCAACGTGTTGCCGCAAGCGCCAAAGACGGTGTTCAACATGACATTGAAATACACGTTGCCGCTCACCAGCAGCTCGGAGTTTTTCGTCTATACCGACGTTGCGCATCGCGGCAAGATTTCCTTCTTCCTTTACGACTCCAAAGAGTTCACTGGCAAGGCGCTGACCGAGGTAGGCCTGCGAGCAGGTTACCTGTGGGACAACGGCAAATACGAAGTTGCCGCCTTCGGTCGCAACATCGGCAATCAGATTCGCGTCGTCGGTGGAATCGACTTCAATAACCTGACCGGTTTCATCAACGATCCGCGCACTTATGGCGTGCAGTTCAAAGCCAAGTTTTAATTTGAATATTTAGCGACCTCGCAACAATCGAGGGCACTATTTAGCGTGCACACCCGGGCCATGCCGACGAAAGTTGGCGTGGCCCTTATTTTTTACCGGCAGCTACTCTTCCACCAAAGCGTGCAACTTGTACTGCTTCATCAATTCGATCTGCGTATTTACCGGTGCCGGCTCGTAATGCGAGAGTTCGATTGCATAGCTACCCTGCCCGCCCGTGAGCGATTTGAGACGTGTCTGATAGTCTTTCAACTCCGACAGCGGCGCGATGGCGGTGACCACTGATACGCCTGCCGATTGGCCGCGTGTGGCGGTGATGTGGCCGTGCTTTGACGACAGATCGCCCGTCACTGCGCCAATATTTGCGTCCGGCACCACCACTTCCATGTTGACGATCGGCTCAAGCAGCACCGGCCGCGCTTTTGAAATGGCATCAATGAAGGCCTTGCGACCGGCTATTGAAAACGCGATTTCTTTTGAATCGACATGATGGCTTTTGCCGTCGTAGACGATGACGCGCACATCGTGCACCGGGAATCCCGCGCGTGGCCCATTGATTAAGACTTCGCGAATTCCTTTCTCCACCGCGGGAATAAACTGCGTGGGAATGGCGCCGCCGTGAACATCGTTGACAAACTCAAAACCAGCGCCGCGCGCCAACGGCTCAATGCGCAGGAAGACTTCAGCGAACTGCCCGGCACCGCCGGATTGTTTCTTGTGACGAAAATGCCCGTCAGCTTTGGCCATCACCGTTTCCCGGTAGGGAATTTTTGGCGGCTTGGTGATGATTTCCAGGTTGTGAAGCTTGCTCATGCGTTCCAGCACCGAACGCATATGCAGCTCACCGAGGCCATTCATCACCGTTTCGTGCGTGGCAGGATGGCGCTCGACGACAAAACAAGGGTCTTCCATCTCGAGCTTGTGCAGAACGTCAAAAATACGCTGCTCGTCACCCCGGCGTTTGGGCTCGACCGCGAGGCCGTACATCGGTTGCGGAAAATCCAGCGGTAGAAGATGAATACGGTCCTCATCGTGCGAATCGTGCAGCACGGCGTCAAAGGCGATTTCGTCGACCTTCGCCACCGCGCCGATGTCGCCAGGCACCAGCGCCGTTACTTCCCGGTATTCCTTTCCCTGCAACATATACAGATGACCGACTTTGAACGCCTTGGTGGCATCCCCAATATAGAGTTGCGTATTCGTCGTGATGGTGCCCTGATGGACACGAAACACACCGAGCTTGCCAACGAAGGCATCAATTACCACTTTAAATACATGCGCGATCACATGCTTATCCGGGTCCGGTACGGAACGGAATTCCTCCACACCCTTTCCGCTATTGACATCGGCACGCACGAACAACGGGGGATTCCCTTCGCTGGGATTGGGGGCCAGCATAGCAAAAATATCCAGTAATTCTGCAACGCCAGCACCGCTACGTGCGGAGGTGAAACACACAGGAATCAAGTGGCCGTCGCGCAGCGCTTTTTCGAAGGGCGCGTGTAATTGCTGCGGCTGGATCGCCTCGCCTTGCTCCAGATATAGCGCCATCAATTCTTCGTCGACTTCCACCACCTGGTCCACAAGCGCGCTGTGCGCTGCGGCAACGGAAGAAAAATCCGCCTCACCGGATGGATTGAAAAAACAATCGGTAACGCTCGCCCCACACTGCGCCGGCAGGTTGATCGGCAGGCATTCCTTGCCAAAGGCTTCCTGAATTTCCACCAACAATGCAGCAAGGTCGATGTTGCCATCGTCGATCTTGTTCACTACCACCATTGCGCACAGATGGCGTTTGCGCACCTGCGACATCATGCGTCGGGTGGTAAGTTCAATGCCATTCTCGGCATTGATGACAATCACCACCGTATCGATGGCATCGAGTGCTGATATCGCCGGGCCCATGAAATCCGGGTAACCGGGAGTATCGATCAAATGAATACGTACGCTGGGATTTTCACCGTGGGAAAAATGCACCACGGAAGAGTTAAGTGAATGTTTATAGCTTTTTTCGATCGGATCAAAGTCGCATACCGTCGAGCCCTTTTCGACGCTACCAACGGTCGCAATCGTCCCGGACTTGAACAGCAGCGCCTCGACGAGTGTCGTTTTTCCCGCGCCGGAGTGACCTACCAACGCGACAGCTCTAAGATTTTCAGTCGTATAGCCGGGCATGCTGCGCTCCTCGTTGTTGTTGTTGGATTTGATCATAGGTTAAATACCGGGAAATGCCAATTTGTTGCACTAAGCGTGTTGCACGAAGCGTATCCCGCTCGCGTTTCTGCCGTTTCTCCTCTACGATGCCGCCATGACAATAACCAGCCAATCCGCGCTTAATCCCGGGGTAGCCAAACGCGAAGTATTTGCCTGGGCCATGTACGATTTCGCCAACTCGGGCTACACGACGGTCGTACTCACAGCGGTCTTCAACGCCTATTTTGTCTCCGTCATCGCCGGGAAGGCCGAGTGGGCGACATTTGCGTGGACAGCGACGCTTGCGATTTCCTACATCGCGGTGATGATTGCAGGGCCCATTGTCGGGGCCTACGCAGATGCGCATGCAGCAAAAAAACGCATTCTCTTTATCGCCACTATCGGCTGCGTGGCATCGACCGCCGCGCTCTACTACACCGGTCCCGGCACCATCATGTGGGCAATGGTATTCATCATCATTTCAAATTTTTGTTACGCCATCGGCGAGAACGTCACCGCGGCGTTCCTGCCCGAACTGGCGCGTCCGGAGGCGCTGGGCAAGGTTTCCGGGTGGGGATGGAGTTGGGGCTATGTGGGCGGACTGGTGGCGCTTGGTAGCTGCCTTGCGTGGATCACCACCGCTGAGGCGCGCGGCCAAACGACATCTCAGGCAGTGCCGATGACCGCGCTGATCACCGCAGCGATTTATCTTCTCGGCGCGAGTGTGACGTTCATCTGGCTGAAAGAGCGTGCAACACCCGCAGGCGCCGCCAATGGCGCTGCAAATACCTTCGCGCGACTCATGACAACGGCTCGCGAGGCCGCCAAATTTCGTGATCTCACTTACGTTTTTCTATGCGGCACCTGTTATCAAGCCGGCGTTGCGACTGTCATCACCTTAGCCGCCATCTACGCGCAGGAAGTGATGGGCTTCACCACCACCGACACACTCGTGCTGGTACTGGTGGTGAACGTCACCGCCTGCATCGGCGCGCTCGCATTCGGCTATGTACAAGATGCCATCGGCAAGAAACGCGCACTCGCGATTACCCTGTTCGGCTGGCTGCTGATGGTGGGCTTTGCCTGGATTGCCACCACGCCGTCATTGTTCTGGGTGGCGGCGAATCTGGCAGGACTCTGCATGGGCTCCAGCCAATCGGCCGGGCGCGCATTGGTCGCGTTTTTTTCGCCGGTGGATAGGGCGGCAGAGTTTTTTGGCTTGTGGGGCGTCGCGACGCGCCTTTCTGCCGTACTGGGGCCCTTGACCTATGGCGCGGTGTCCTGGGCGAGTGGCGGTAATCACCGGATGGCGATGCTGATTACGGGTGTGTTTTTTGTTGCGGCATTGATTGTGCTGGTACGGGTGGATGAAAAGCGTGGGCGGGCGGTGGTGGCGTAGAACAAGCGAATTGTCCTCACCCACGCGCATTGATGGCTAAGCCACTTCTGCAAAGGGGGAAGCAAAGGGGGTAGCAGATGCGCGATCAATTTGGTAACGCCATCCCTCGCCTTTGCATCGCTTCCCTCACCCGGTTCGGATAATCGCTGATGATGCCATCCACCTTCCAGTCAAGCATTCGCTCGATGTCGCCCATCTGATTCACGGTCCACACCACTACCCTCAAGCCCAGGGCCTGCGCTTGCTGAATCTTCGCCCCATCGACATCACCAAAGTAAGGCGACCAGACTGCACCACCCGCCGCTTTCACCATGTGCGCAACCGAGCCACCGAAATCGCGTACGTTTAGCCCGGCAGTCCAGGCGGAGCCTTCGCGTCCTTCGGCGTTAATCGTGTCCAGAAATTTTTGCTGGGCAGACAAATACACCGTTGGAATATCCGGTGCGCGCTGCTGGACGATTTTCAGTGTGCGCCAATCGAAGCTTTGGATGGTGACACGCGAGCGCATTTTTTCAGCGGTAATCACGCCAAGCAGTGCATCCACAAAGGCTTCCGGGCCGGCGGTGAGATCACGTTCGAACGGCGAAAGTTTTGTTTCGATATTGAAACGCACACGCTCATTGCCCGCGCTCCTGACCATGGCGAACAAATCGGCAAGCCTTGGAATGCGTGTCCCGTCGACCGGTTGCTGCTCGGGATAGCGTTCCGCTTGCCGGGTGCCCGGCTTGATACGCCCCACATCATACTTTTGCAAGTCCGCGAAGGTCAGCGAAAAAATAGAAGGTGATTTATTGGCGGGTGTTTCCAGCCATTTTCCGTCTGGAAGGCGCGTCAGGTCTTGATTTAGCACAGGGTCATGCGTGATCACGACCACGCCATCCCTGGTGATGCTGGTATCGAGTTCCAGCGTCGTCACGCCGATCTCCAGCGCCCTTGCGAAAGCGGGCAGGGTATTTTCGGGCATCAAGCCACGGCTACCGCGGTGGCCTTGCAGATCAAAAGTCGATGCACACCCACCAAGAAAGCTGACAATCGAGGCGACCAGAATCAGGATGTTTGCGCGACGCATAGGCACTCCGTGTATGAGAAAATCAGCTTTACAAATTTTACCAAAGCAGCTCAATGCCAAACGGCCACAACCCCAAACCCGCGCCCGGCAAAAACACCGCGCCCACTGCCACTGTTCACACGACCAATTTTATCCGCAACGTCGTCGACGCCGATCTTGCTGCCAAAAAATTCGACGCTCGCATGTGGGCTGGGAAACCGGGGTTGTCCGGCGACCACGCCAAAGGTCAACATGATCACGCTAAAATCCGCACCCGCTTTCCGCCGGAGCCAAATGGCTACCTGCATATCGGGCATGCGAAATCGATCTGCCTGAATTTTGGTCTCGCCCGCGACTACGGCGGTCGCTGCCACCTTCGCTTCGACGACACCAATCCCGCGAAAGAGGAGCAGGAGTTCGTCGATGCGATTCTTGACAGTATTCACTGGCTCGGCTTTGACTACGAGAAAGACGGTGAGAGCAATCTGTATTTTGCATCGGATTATTTTGACTGGATGTACCAGTTTGCCGAATGCCTGATCGAAAAAGGCCATGCCTACGTCGACTCGTTAAGCGCGGAGGAAATGCGCGAACATCGCGGCACGCTCACCGAGAAGGGCAAAGATTCACCGTTTCGCCATCGCACCATCGCAGAAAATCTCTCGTTGTTTCGCGAAATGCGCGACGGCAGACACCCCGACGGCGCCCATGTGTTGCGGGCGAAGATCGACATGGCGTCCCCCAACATCAATCTGCGCGATCCGGCGATTTACCGTATCAAGCGCGCGCATCACCACCGCACCGGCGACAAGTGGTGTATCTATCCGCTCTACAGTTATGCGCATCCGCTTGAAGATGCGCTGGAACAGATTACCCATTCGATTTGCACACTCGAATTCGAGGATCAGCGCCCCTACTACGATTGGCTGCTGGCGCATATTCGTGACGCCGGTTTCCTGGCCGATCCCCTGCCCCGTCAATATGAATTTTCAAGGCTCAATCTCACCTACATCGTGTTGAGTAAACGCTACCTGAATCAGCTCGTCACCGAAAAATATGTCGATGGCTGGGATGATCCACGTCTGCCGACCATTGCCGGTGCGCGCCGCCGCGGCTACACCGCCGAGGGAATTCGCTTGATGATGGAGCGTAGCGGCGTCTCAAAAGCGGATAGCTGGATCGAGTACAGCCTGCTGGAAGATTGTATGCGCGAACATCTCAATGACGTGGCACCGCGCCGTACCGCAGTACTTGACCCGGTAAGGCTCATCATCACTAACTACCCTGTTGGAAAATCGGAGACCTGCCTCGCCCCGAATCATCCGCAAAAGCCTGAACTGGGCAAGCGCGAAATCCCGTTCTCGGGGGAATGCTGGATAGAGCAGGAAGATTTTCAGGAACTGCCGCAGAAGGGATTTTTCCGACTCTATCCGCCAATCGATGGTCAACCCGGTAACAAGGTGCGGCTGCGGTATGGCTTCGTGATTCAATGTACGGGATTTGAAAAGGACGCAGCCGGGAACATTACCAACGTGACTGCCGAATATTTTCCCGACAGCAAATCCGGCACACCCGGCAGCGATACCTACAAGGTCAAGGGCAATATCCACTGGGTATGCGCCAAGGGGGCCTACGCGGCAGAAGTGCGTTTGTACGACCGCCTGTTCAAGACACCTTACCCGGGACGCGACAGCGGCAATTATCTGGACGATTTGAACCCCGATGCGAAGCGGACAATCACGGCATTTCTCGAACCATCATTAAAGGATGCAAAGCCCGAAGACCGATTCCAGTTCGAGCGTCATGGGTACTTCGTGGCGGATCTGGTTGACTCGTTGCCTGGCGCACCAAAATTTAATCGTGCGGTTACGTTAAGGGATTCATGGACGACGAAATAAACTGTTTTGCGACCACTGGACGGCTTGCGCGTCCACGCTTTGGTCCTGCGCAGGTCAAGTCTTTCGCGAATGGCAGCAACTATCCGAAGCAAACGCAGCAATCGCCCTATCTGAATGTTTACCCACCGGAGAAATGTATGAAGCGTATTGTAAATTTGTTGTCCCGCATCTTGATACCCGTCCTCATGGCCGGTTGTGCAGGCACGATTCAGCCGACCGAGACGATCGGCCCGAACAATCCGGCAGCGTTCGCCGCCATTCGTGCGGCTTATCTGAAGGCTGGTGAGCAGAAGTCATTTCGAGCACGCATGACAAGTGAAAGTAGTGGCAAAATTTCGGAGAGCACGATCGAATTTGCGGCACCTGCCAGCATGCACATGGTGATGAGGACCGAAAAGATCGAGCAGATAATCATCAACGGCACGCACTACATGAAATCTGATGGCCGGTGGACGCGCCTGCCGATTTCGAGCGGTAGCCTTATCGAACAATTGCGCAAAGACCCCGCCACAATCGCGGCATTTGAAAAGACCATCAGTGGCGCGCAAATCGTTGGCCCGGAAGCAGTCGGCAATAAAGCGGCGACCACGTATCGTTATTACCAGGCGGCGGCCATCGGCGGCGGACTGGCATCAAGCGCGGGTTGGGTAAAATTGTGGGTTGGTGCAAACGGTCTGCCCCTGAAGCTCGAATCGGATGCAGTCGGACGCGTGCTTGGTTTCAGCAGCAAGTCAAAATCAACGATTCTCTATGACGACTATGGTGCGACGATCCGCATTGTTGCGCCGATATAGTGATCGACTTGTCTTGCGGCTGGAGCCGCACGTAACAGTGTCCGTACGACTTTTCATGTCTACAGCGTTCATTTCCCGGTCTGCGCGGTTGTAGGTTATTTCTCACACCGCGATGGCTTGTTTGCGGCGGTTTTTATCGGCGTTATCGCATTGTTGGCGATTTAATCCTTCTGTAAGTTGGTGTTATTGAGTACCAACCATGAAAGGAACGCCGTGAACCTCCTCCGTCGTATCAAAGAAGCTGGCATAAAGCTGTTCAGCCGTCCGCAAACCGCGCCGCAGCGCGGCACCAACGCGACTGAAAACCCCGAGGCCG